>DRMV01000047.1 GCA_011322445.1 Chloroflexota bacterium
CGCCCTGCGGACGCTCCGCTCAGGACGTCTTCGACTTCGCGCCCTGCGGACGCTCCGCTCAGGACGTCTTCGACTTCGCGCCCTGCGGACGCTCCGCTCAGGACGTCTTCGACTTCGCGCCCTGCGGACGCTTTGCTCAGGACGCTTTTGACTGCGGGCTTTGGCTGCGCTCAGCCCGCCGCTCAGGACGGTTGGGCATCCTGGCATCCCTTGTATCGGTGCAAAGCGGTCATCGGTGGACAAAAAAAGGGCACGGCATAAGCGCCGTGCCCTTTTTGGGAGCGAGGCAGCGCCTCGCCCCTACTGTCGTATGTTGGCAAGCAATCAGCCCACCTGCTCGCGCGCCATGTTGCGCAGCACGGTGTGCAAAATGCCGCCGTTGCGGTAATACACCACTTCCATCGAGGTATCCAGCCGCACCAGGGCTTTGAAGGTGGTTTCGCTGCCGTCGTCTTTCACGGCGCGCACGGTCACTTCGCTCAGCGGCTGCAGGTCGTTGCTCAACCCTTCGATGTGGAACACCTCGTGACCGGTCAGCCCCAGGCTTTCCACGCTGTCGCCTTCCTTGAATTGCAGCGGCAGCACGCCCATGCCCACCAGGTTCGAGCGGTGGATGCGCTCGTAGGATTGGGCAATCACGGCTTTCACGCCGAGCAGCAAGGTGCCCTTCGCCGCCCAGTCGCGGCTCGAGCCGGTGCCGTATTCCTTGCCTGCCAGCACCACTAAGGGCACGCCTTCCTCTTGATACTTCATCGCCGCGTCGTAAATCGTCATCTGCTCGCCGTCGGGCAGGTGGATGGTGTAGCCGCCTTCCACGCCCGGCACCAGTTTGTTGCGCAGGCGGATGTTGGCGAAGGTGCCGCGCATCATCACTTCGTGATTGCCACGGCGAGAGCCGTAGGAGTTGAAATCCTTGGGCTGCACACCTTTGGAAATCAGGTACTTGCCCGCGGGGGAATCGGGCGGGATGCTGCCCGCGGGTGAGATGTGGTCGGTGGTGATGGAATCGCCCAGCACCGCCAGCGCCCGCGCACCGTGGATTTCCTCAATGGGCGGCTCTTCCAGCCCTAAGGTGGTGAAGAACGGCGGTTCCTGGATGTAGGTGGAATCGGGGTTCCAGTCGTAAATTTCGCCATCGGGGCTGGGCAGTTTGTTCCACATTTCGTTGCCGGTGAACACGTCGGCGTATTTTTCTTTGAACAGGTCGGGCTTGACGTAGTCGGCGATGGTCTGCAAAATTTCTTCGCTGCTCGGCCAGATGTCGCGCAGGTAAACCGGGTTGCCGTCGGGGTCGTAGCCCAGGGGGTCGGTTTCCAGGTTGATGTTCACCGTCCCGGCGATGGCGTAAGCCACCACTAAGGGCGGCGACATCAGGTAGTGCGCCTTGACCAGCGGGTGCACGCGGCCTTCGAAGTTGCGGTTGCCGGAACTGACCGCGGAGACCACCAGGTCGCCTTCGGTGATGGCGCGCGCCACCTCAGGCGGCAGCGGGCCGCTGTTGCCGATGCAGGTGGTGCAGCCGTAGCCCACCACATGGAAGCCGAGTTCGGCCAGCGGCTCCAGCAAGCCCGACTGGCGCAGGTATTCGGTCACCACGCGGGAACCGGGGGCGAGGCTGGTCTTGACATACGGCTTGCTGAGCAGGCCCTTTTCACGCGCCTTCTTGGCGAGCAGGCCCGCGCCCACCAGCACCGAGGGGTTGGAAGTGTTGGTGCAGGAAGTAATGGCCGCAATCACCACCGAGCCGTGGGTGATCTCGGTTTCCTGCCCGTTGCGCACCAGCGCGACCTTCTTCTTGGTCTCCTCGGGCTTGAGGCCGAAGCCGTGCAGGCCGGCTTCGTTGGTGAGCGCCTTGCGGAAGGCGGCGCCCAGTTCGGGCATGGGCACCCGGTCTTGCGGGCGCTTGGGACCGGCCACGCAGGCGCGCACGTCGCCCAGGTCGAGTTCCAGGGTGTCGGTAAATTCGGGCACGGGCGCGTCGTCGGTGCGGAAGAGCCCCTGCTCTTTGGTGTAGCGTTCCACCAGGTCGATGAGTTCTTCCGGACGGCCGGTGAGGCGCAGGTAGCGCAGCGTTTCCTCGTCCACGGGGAAGAAGCCCATGGTCGCGCCGTATTCGGGTGCCATGTTGCCGATGGTGGCGCGGTCAGGCAGGCTGAGGGCGCTCACGCCGGGGCCGTAGAATTCCACGAATTTGCCCACCACGCCCTTTTCGCGCAGCATTTGCACCACGGTGAGCACCAGGTCGGTGGAGGTCACGCCTTCGGGCAGTTTGCCGTACAGTTTGAAACCCACCACTTCCGGCGTCACCATGTAAATCGGCTGGCCGAGGATGGCGGCTTCGGCTTCGATGCCGCCCACGCCCCAGCCCACCACGCCGAGGCCGTTGATCATCACGGTGTGGCTGTCGGTGCCGACCAGCGTGTCGGGGAAGGCCACCACTTCGTCGCCCTCTTTGGTGGTCATCACCACCTTGGCGAGGTATTCCAGGTTGACCTGATGGATGATGCCGGTATCAGGCGGCACAACGCGGAAGTTATCGAAGGCTTTCTGCCCCCAGTGCAGGAACTCATAGCGCTCGCGGTTGCGCTGGAATTCCACCTCGGCATTGCGCAGGAAGGCATCGGGGGTGCCGAAGAAGTCCACCTGCACCGAGTGGTCGATCACCAAATCTACCGGGATGAGGGGGTTGACGGTGGCAGGCTTCCCGCCGAGGCGCGCCATCGCCGAGCGCATCGCAGCCAGGTCGACCACCGCGGGCACGCCGGTGAAGTCCTGCATCACCACGCGGGCGGGGCGGTAGGGCAGGGTGGGGCGGTGGTCGGTCTGGGGCTTCCAGCCAGCCAGGTTGACCACATCCTGCTCGGTAATTTCCACACCGTTGGCCTGCCGCAGCACCGATTCCAGCATCACGCGGATGGAATAGGGCAGTTTCGAGAGGTTGGTCAGGCCTTGCTTTTCCAGGTAATCGAGGCGATAGATGACAAAATTGCCGTGCGGCGTTTTCAGCACATCACGGGCAGCAGCAAAAGGATTGCTCATCGGTCACTCCTTGAAAGGAATTTTCCGCAAAGGCGGTTTTCGGTTGCCAAAGGGATGCCTTCAAATTATACTACGCACACCGCCACCGTCTTCTCGAAAAGGGAGTTCCTATGCCAACCCATGACAAACCGCTGCCGCTGGAGGGCATCCGTGTCATTGACCTCAGCCGTCTGCTGCCCGGCCCGTACCTCACCCAACTGCTGGCCGACCTGGGGGCAGAGGTCATCAAAGTGGAAACCCCGCGCGTGGGCGATTACGCCCGCATTGCGCCGCCGGAAACCGGCCTCGCGGGGCTATTCCCCGCGGTGAACGCGGGCAAGAAAAGCCTCGCTGTCAACCACCGCAAGCCCGAGGGGCGGGAAATCCTCTACCGGCTGGTGGCCGAGGCCGATGTGTTCGTGGAAGGCTTCCGCCCGGGCGCGGTGAAGCGCTGGGGGCTGGACTACGCCAGCCTGCGGGAAATCAACCCGCGCTTAGTGTATCTCTCGCTTTCCGGCTACGGGCAGAGCGGCCCTTACCGCGACCGCGCCGGGCACGACCTGAACTACCAGGCCATCGGCGGCTCATTAGGGCTGAACGGCTTCGCAGGCGGGCCGCCGGTGCCGCCTTCCATTCCGTTGGCCGACCTGGGCGGGGCAACCTTTGCCGCCATCGCGGTGCTGGCGGCCATCATCGGCCGCGGGCACACCGGCGAAGGCATGTATCTTGACATGGCCCTGGCCGACGCGGTGGTGGCGTGGATGGCGCCTCTCGCGGGCGGCCCCTTCTTTGCCGAGGGCATCCGCCCTGAACGCGGGAAAATGCCCCTCGCGGGCGGGCTGCCGTGTTTCAACGTCTACGAAACCGCCGACGGGCGCTATGTTTCCATCGCGCCCATCGAGCCGCACCTGTGGGGCAACTTCTGCCGTGCGGTGGGGCGCGAGGAGTGGCAGCCCCGCCAGTGGGATGCCGGCCTCATCCCCGAAGTGCAGGCGCTTTTCCGCACCCGCACGCTGGCCGAGTGGGTCGCCCTGGCCGACGAGGTGGACATGTGCCTTGAGCCGGTGCTGGATTACGAAGAAACGCTGCAGCACCCGCAAATCCGCCACCGGGGCTTAGTGCTGGAAGACGACGAAGGCCGCCCGGCGGGCATTGCTTCGCCCTTCCCCTTTGTGCCCCGCCGCGAGCGCCCGCCCGCGCCAGCCTTAGGCGAGCACAGCGCCGAAATTCTGCGCGGCCTCGGTTACAAAGAGGAGGACATTCGCGCCCTGGCGGCGCGGGGCGTGGTGGGGCTGGGCCACGAGGCAGAATAAAGACCGCAGGCACGTAAAAAAACGCCCCCGGGGGGTCTTCCCTGCCGGGGGCGCAGACGGCCGTTTGAGCGCCGGGGGTTAGATCACGCCGGTTTCCTTGCCCACTTTGTAGTAGGCTTCCAGCACGCGGTCGATTTGCTCGTCGGTGTGCGTGGCCATATAGGAAGTGCGCAGCAGCGAGCGGTTGGGCGGCACGGCGGGCGGCAGCACCGGGTTGACGAATACGCCTTCGTCGAACAGCCGCTTCCACACGAAAATGGTCTTCATGTGGTCGCCGATGATGATGGGAATGATGGGGGTTTCGCTGGTGCCGGTATCGTAGCCCATGTTGGTGAGTTCCCGCTTGACCCGTTTGGCAATGGCCCACAGGCGCTCGCGGCGCTCAGGCTCCTCTTTCATGATTTTCAGCGCAGCGCGGGCGGCGGCGGCGTTGGCTGCGGGAATGCTGGCGCTGAAAATCATGGAACGCCCGAAGTGCTGAATGTATTGCACGGTGTCGGCATCGCCGGCGATGAAGCCGCCTAACGAGGCGAAGGACTTGCTGAACGTGCTCATGATGAGGTCTACGCCGTCGGTCACGCCGAAGTGGGCGGCAGTGCCGTTGCCCTGGGGCCCAAGCACGCCCATGCTGTGGGCATCATCCACCATCAGGCGGGCGTTGTATTTCTTGCACACCTCGATCATCTCGGGCAGGGGGGCGATGTCGCCGTCCATGCTGTAGATCCCGTCCACCACCACCAGACGGCCGCGCTTGGGGTCGACTTTGCTCAGCACCCGCTCCAGGTCTTGCAGGTTGTTGTGCTTGAAGCGCACGATGCGCCCCTGGGAAAGGATGGCGCCGTCCACGATGCTGGCATGGTCGGCACGGTCGAGCACCACCACGTCTTCCCGCCCCACCACGGCCTGGATGGTGCCCAGGTTGGTCTGGTAGCCGGTGCTGAACACTAAGGCGGCTTCCTTGCCCACGAAGTCGGCCAGTTCCTCTTCCAGTTCCTTGTGCAGGCGCAGCGTGCCGTTGAGGAAGCGCGAACCGGTGTTGGAGGTGCCGTATTTGCGAATGGCCTCGATGGCGGCTTCCCGCACTTTGGGGTGGGTGGTCAGACCGAGGTAGTTGTTGGACCCGCACATGATGAGGCGGTGCCCCTGATAGTCCACCTCGGTGCCTTCGTTTTCATCCAGCGGCAGGAAGTAGGGGTAATAACCGCCTTCAATGGCTTCTTTGGCTTCGGTAAATTCGGTGACTTTGGAAAAAATATCCTTGATGGCTGGCGTGTCACTCATGATGACCTCCTGATAAGTGCAGCACGGCGAATGATGACAAAAGCGTGAGCCCCGTTGCGGCCGCTGAGGCCCGTGGCGCTTTGTGTTGTGCTTGCGCTCACACGGGTTGCCCCGCAACTGAGGCTATTTTACCCGACTTTGCGCCTGCCGCGAGAGGCAAACCGAAAATTTCGGAGAAATGCCGCGAAAGGGAATCCCTCTCTGTCCACGGACCTGCGCTCGGCGGCCGTTGTGCATTATAATGTAGGCATTCTCATTTCTCTCTGGAAGGAGCAGCCATGACCGAATACCGCCCGCGCGGCATGTATTTCGAAGATTTCCACATCGGCCAGCAAATTGTGACGGCTGGCCGGACCATCACCGAGGCCGACATTATGGCTTTTGCCGGGCTTTCTGGTGATTTCAATCAGTTGCACACCGACGCCGAATTTGCCAGGAAGACCCCCTTTGGTCAACGCATCGCCCACGGCCTGCTGGTGACGAGCATTGCCAGTGGCCTGGCTGCACAAACGGGCATTCTGGAAGGCACCACCATCGCCTTCCGTGAAATTAGCGAGTGGAAGTTTTCCAGGCCGGTCTTCATTGGCGATACGGTGCACGTCGTGCTGGAAGTCGTGGACCTCAAACCGGCACGGCGGCTGGGCGGCGGCGTGGTCAGCATCAAGGTAGACGTGCGTAACCAGCACGATGAAACCGTGATGCGCGGGGTGTGGGCGGTTATCATGGCCAGCCGTCCTGCCTGATGGAGTTGCCTGTGCCCGACGAAGCACGTCCTTCGGAGCCTTCGCCTGCTGAGGAGCCGGAAGGGGAGCAGTCGCCTCCCGAAACCGCCGGATTGCCGCCCGATGCGTTGCAGCCTGCGGGGTGGGTGCGCGCGGCGGTTGGCGATGATGAAGCCGCTGCCGATGCGCCCCCTGAAAGCCCGTTGCCCGCGCAGGAAGACGGCGCGGAAGCGGCGATGGAGGAAGCGCCTCCGTCGGCACCCACAACGGGGGAAGCCGCCGGCCCCGCCGAGGAAGCGGTGGAGCCGCCCGACACACCTGCCAGCAAGCCCATGCACGCCCCACCGCCAGGGGGATTGCCAGAAGAAACCCGCGTGGTGCCGCTGGATGAATATGGGTTGCCCTTGCCGCGTGGTCATGCCAGCCGCCCGCTGCGGCGGTTGAGCACCACGCCGCGCGGGGCTTCGCCTTCCGGCGCTTCCACAGGGAGCGAACCGCCCGCGCCGCCTGCACCCCCGCGGGCGCCTATCTGGCGGCGTTCCCTCGGCTGCGCGCTGCGCGCCTTCTTCGCCCTTCTCTTGCTGGTGGTGTTGGCAGGGGCGGCCGTAGCGGCTTTTGGGGTTTACAAGTATTACAGCATCGCCGCGACACTCCCCAACGTGGACGACCTCAAAAACCGGGCTTCCCATTTCGAAACCACGCGCATCCTCGACCGCAACGGCGATGTGCTCTACGAGATCCTCGACCCGCACGCCGGCAGGCGGACGTATGTGCCGCTGAGCAAAATTTCGCCCTACATGGTAGCGGCCACCCTTGCCACCGAAGACAAGCATTTCTACGAGCACCCCGGCGTCGATTTCTGGGCGGTGGCGCGCGCGTTTTGGCAGAACTACACGACGGGCGAGGTGGTTTCCGGGGCTTCGACCATTACCCAGCAACTGGCGCGCGCCCTGTTGCTTTCCCCCCAGGAACGCAGCCAGCGCACCTACCGCCGCAAATTGCGGGAAGCCATCCTCGCGATGGAAATCACCCGCCGCTATTCCAAAGACGAGATTCTGGAACTCTACCTCAACGAAGTCTATTACGGCAACCTGGCCTATGGCGTGGAGGCGGCGGCGGAAACCTATTTCCACACCAGCGCCGAGAAACTGACCCTCGCCCAGGCGGCCTTCCTGGCAGGGTTGCCCCAGGCGCCCGCGGTGTATGACCCTTACACCAACCGCACCGCGGCCATGCAGCGTTACAAGCAGGTGCTGGCGTTGATTTACCAGACCAGCCAGGAGCAGGGCTGCATTCAGGTCAGCAACAGCGCCCATCCCGTTTGCGTAGGGCAAGACGACATCCTGCAGGCATGGCAGGAGATGGAAGCCTACAAGTTCCCCCCGCCTGAGATTCCCATGCGTTTTCCGCATTGGGTCAACTACATTCGCTCGCTGCTGGAACAGCGCTACGACCCCCAGACCATCTACCGCTCGGGCTTTACGGTGTACACCACCCTTGACCCCACCATGCAGCGCAAGGCGCAGGAAATCGTCAGCCAGCAGGTGCAGGCCCTGGCCGCAAAGCACGTCACTGATGGGGCGCTGGTCGCCATTCGCCCCAGCACGGGCGAGATTTTGGCGATGGTCGGCTCGGCCGATTTTTACAACGAAGCCATCCACGGTCAGGTCAACATGGCCTTAGCGCCGCGGCAACCCGGCTCTTCCATCAAGCCCTATACTTACCTTGCCGCGTTCGAGAAAGGTTGGACGCCCGCGACGCTCATCTGGGACGTCCCCAGCGAATTCCCGCCTTCGGGCAACCCCAACGACCCCCGCCCGCCTTACAAGCCGGTGAATTACGACCATCGCTTCCACGGCCCGGTGACGGTGCGCACCGCGCTGGCAAATTCGTTCAACATCCCGGCGGTGAAGACGCTGCAATTCGTGGGCATCTACGACGACCCGAAAACCCCCCAGAAAGACGGCCTGATCGGCATGGCCGAGCGGCTGGGCATTACCACCCTGACCCGCAAAGATTACGGCCTTTCGCTCACTTTGGGCGGCGGCGAAGTCACGCTGCTGGAACACACCGCGGCCTATGCCGTGCTGGCCAACGGGGGGAAGCGGGTGCCGCCGGTCGCCATCACCCGCATTGTGGACTACCGCGGCAAAACGGTCTATGAATACACCCCGCCCGCGGGGGTGCAGGTCGTGCGGCCAGAGCACGCCTACCTCATCACCTCCATCCTTTCCGACAACCAGGCCCGCGCCTGGGAATTCGGCCTCAACTCGCCGTTGCACCTGCCCTTCCCCGCCGCAGCCAAGACCGGCACCACCAACGATTTTCGCGATAACTGGACGATGGGCTACACGCCCGACATCGCGGTGGGGGTGTGGGTGGGGAACGCCGACAACAGCCCGATGATCAACAGCACCGGCCTGACCGGCGCAGCCCCCATTTGGTCGGCCTTCATGCAATATGCCGAAAACTATCTCACCCACGGCCACCCCACGCCTTTCGTGCAGCCGCCCGGCATTGTGACTTACACCATTTGTGCGGTTTCGGGCGCGCAGCCTTCCAGGTGGTGCCCCAAAACCCGCACCGAAATTTTTGCCTACGACCAGCCGCCACTGCCGCCTTCCGAAGATTTGTGGAAGCCGGCGCGCATTGACACCTGGACGCAACTGGCGCAGTCGTCGGCCTGCAACCCCGACGGCCTGTATGCCCGCGAATGGCTGACGGCCAATGTGAGCGATCCGTGGGCGCGCAAATGGCTGCGGGAAAACAAAGCCGGCCGCGCCTGGGCTGCCAAGATGGGTTTCGAGAACCCGGTCATCTTTTACCCCGCCCGCGCGTGCAAGGCCTCTGACCCGCGCCCTGTGTTGAATTTCGTCTTCCCGCACGATGGCTCGCTCATCACCGACCCCACGGTGGACATCGTGGTGCAGGCCGATGCCACCCGCGATTTCAAGGATTTCCGGGTAGAGGTGCGCCGCCCCGACGAGAAGCATTGGCATCGGTTGTACTTCAGCGATCAGCCGGTGCCTCAGCCCGACAAGGTGACCACCTGGAACATTCTCGATACCTGGGGCGAGGAAGGCCCGCCGACCGGCGAGGTCATTCTGGAAATGTACATGCACAGCACGCAGGGCGACCTGAATTACGCCATCCGCCAGATTCGCGTCAGGCTGGCGGTGCCCACGCCGACGCCGACCCCCACCCCGACCCCTACGGCAACGCCCACGCCTACCGCATCGCCGACCCCCACCATCACCCCCACGCCGACCATGACTTCCACCCCCACGCCGACGCCGACCTGGCCGGTTTCTACGCCTTATCCGTCGCCTACCCCCACACCTACAACGCCATGACCGAAAAACATCCCCTTACTTCCAACGAGGCGCGTTATCCCGCTGTGCAGCATACCCTGTGGGGTGTGTTGGCCTTCAACCTCAGTGTCAGCCTGCTCAAGATTGTGTTGGGCACCCTCACTGGCGCGCTTTCTGTGGTCGCCGACGGCTTTCACTCTCTGGTGGATGCGGCGTCCAACCTCATCAGCCTGCTGATGCTGCGTTTCGCCGCCCGCAAGGCCGACCCCACCCACCCTTATGGCTACCAGCGCTTTGAAACTTTGGGCGCGCTGTTCATCGGGGTGCTGATGCTCATTGCCGCGGGTGAAATTGCCTTTCAGGCCATCGACCACTGGCAGCACGGCGCGGCGCACGTGGAACCCCTGGCGCTGTATTTGATGGGCGTGGCTTTCGTGGTCAGCCTGGTAGTGGTGTGGTGGGAAACCCGCCAGGGGCGGCGCTGGAACTCGGAACTGCTGCTCGCCGATGCAGCCCATGTGCGCAGCGATTTGTGGATTACCGCCTCGGTGATTGTTTCCCTCATTGGTGTGCGGTTGGGCTATGCCTGGCTTGACCCGGTGGCGGCGTTGGTGGTGGCTGTGCTCATCGTCCGCGCAGCGTGGGAAGTGCTGAAGCAGGCCTCGCAATACCTCACCGATGCCTCGGTGGTGGATGCTGAGGCCATTCAAGCCGTTGCGACCTCGGTGCCCGGCGTGATTGATGCCCACAGCATTCGCTCGCGAGGTCGCCCTACCGCTGCTTTTGTAGACCTCCATATCCACGTGCCCCCCGGCATGGGCACCGAGCAGGCGCACGCCGTCGCCACTGAGGTGGAAAATCGCATCAAGGCCGAGGTGGATGGCGTGGTCGAGGCGATGGTGCATGTCGAACCTGCAGCAGTGGCCCCCGGCCTTTCCCCATGGGACGACCTGGCCCTGCGCCTGCGCCGCCTGGCCGATGGGTTGGGGCTGGGCATTCACGAAATTTACATCCACGCCCTGCCCGAAGGCGGCTATCGCGCCGAAATGCATCTGGAATTCCCCGCAGAGATCACCTTGGCCGAAGCCCACAGCCAGGCGGGGGCCTTCATTCGGCGGGCGCGTGCCGAAATGCCGGCCCTGCAAGAAGTGACCGTGCACCTGGAGCCCCTGCCGGGCCGCGTGCTGGCAACCGAACAGGCCGACGACGCCCTGACGGCCGAGGTAGAGGCTTTTGCGAAATCTCACTGCACAGCAGGGAAGATTCGGCAGGTGGTGCTGCGGCGTACCGGCAATCACCTCACCGCGGCGGTATATTGCGCCCTGCCCGGTGAAATGCCGCTGGAAGAGGCCCACAGTTACGCCGACGCCCTGCAACATGCCCTGCTCAACGCCTTCCCGGCCCTCTCGCGGGCCATCGTCCAGGTCGAACCTGACTAAACGACCACCCGACCACCCGACTACCTGACCATCCAACTATCTGACCATCCAACTATCTGACTACCCGACTATCAAGGAGCCCTCCATGCCCAACACAACCGGCATCATTTTAGCCGCGGGCAAAGGCACCCGCATGAAATCCGATCTCCCCAAGGTGCTGCACCCGCTGCTGGGGCAGCCCATGCTGGCGTATGCCCTGCAGGCCATGCAGGAAGCCACCGGCAGCAAACCGGTGGTGGTGGTCGGCCATGCTGCCGAAGAAGTGCAGGCTGCGTTTGCAGGCCTGGCCGGGTTTGCCCTGCAAGATCCGCCCTTGGGCACCGGCCACGCGGTGCAGGCTGCCCAGCGCGCTGTGCCCGAAGACACGCGCTGGGTGCTGGTTTCCAACGGCGACATGCCCCTGCTCACTGCCGACACCCTGCGCGACCTGCTGGAAGCCCAGCAGAGCCACGACGGCCCCATCACCATGCTCACCGTCGAGGTGGACGCCCCCCGTGGCTTCGGGCGGGTGGTGCGCTTCCCCGATGGGCGCGTGCAGGCCATTGTGGAAGAAGCCGACGCCACCGAAGAGCAAAAGCGCATTCGGGAACTCAACGTCGGGGCGTATTGTTTCGATGCCGCGTGGTTGTGGGCTTCTCTGCCCAAACTGCCGCTTTCGCCCAAGGGCGAATATTATCTCACCGACCTGGTGGGCCTGGCCGTAGCCGAAGGGCACAGCGTGCAGGCCCTGCGGCTGGAAGACCCCACCGAGGCCATCGGCGTGAATACCCGGGTGCACCTGGCAGAGGCCGCGACCGCGCTCCAGCGCCGCATCAATCGCGGCCTGATGGAAAGCGGGGTGACGTTGATTGACCCCGACCGCACCTACATCGAACCCACCGTGCGCATTGGCCGCGATACCGTGGTGTGGCCCGACTGCTACCTGCGCGGCACCACCGAAATCGGCGAGGGCTGCGAAATCGGCCCCAATGCCTACATCCTCGACACCCGCATCGGGAACGCCTGCCGCGTTTTCGCTTCGGTGTTAGAATACGCCGTGCTGGAAGACCATGTGGATATTGGCCCCTTCGGCCATTTGCGCAAGGGCGCCCATCTGGCGGAAGGCGTTCACATGGGCAACTTTGGCGAGGTTAAGAATTCCTACCTCGGCCCCGGCGTGAAGATGGGACACTTTTCCTACATCGGCGACGCCACCATTGCCGAAGAAGTCAATATCGGCGCGGGCACGATTACGTGCAACTACGATGGCGAGCGCAAGCACCCCACGAAAATCGGCAAGGGCGCGTTCATTGGCAGCGACACCATGCTGGTTGCCCCGCTGGAAATTGGGGAAGGCGCCCGCACCGGTGCCGGTGCAGTGGTGACCAAGAATGTGCCGCCTTATAGCCTGGCAGTAGGCGTGCCAGCGCGAGTGATTCGTAAACTGGAAGGAAAATAACGCTGAGGTTTGACGCCCCCGCGAGGAGTTTATGGACGAAACCGACCTATGGTGGTTTTATACGCTTTTGGCGCTGCTGCTGGCGCTGGATTTGTTGCTGGCAGCGGTGCGGGCAGGCGTGTTGCGCCTTTCCCTGAGAGACCTCTCTCGTCTGCGCGAGACCGATAACGCCACCTTCCACCGTTTGCTGGACGTGCTGCGCCGCCGCGACCCCTTGCGGCTGCTGGTGCAGTTGGGCATGTTGCTGGCGCATTTCTTCATCGGCGGCGGTGTGCTCTATCTGGCTGTTCGCATCTACCATTTGCCGCTGAACGACCTCGGCGGCCTGTTGGGCCTGCTGGTCGCGGTCGCGTTGATTGTCGGCGCGCTGGAATGGCTGCTCGACACGTTGGTGCGCGGCCGCCCCGCGGCGATTCGTTGGGCGGTGCCCTGGGCCGAGCGCCTGACGGCCCTGGCTTCCCCTTTCGGGCGCCTGTTCTCGCGTCGCGCCGAAGCCGATTGGCTGCTCAACGACGAAACGTTCCAGGCACTGCTCCAGGCCAATTTTCAGGAAGGCCGCCTGGAGCAGGAAGAGCGCGCCATGCTGCGCTCGATTATGCGCTTTGGCGAAACCTTAGTGCGGGAAATCATGGTGCCGCGCATTGATATGGTGGCGGTGGAAGTGAACACCCCTCTGCAAGAGGCGGTGGATCTTTTCATCCAAACCGGTTTTTCCCGGTTGCCGGTGTATGAAAAGAAAGTTGATGACATCATCGGCCTGCTCTACGCCAAGGATTTGCTACCCATTTGGCGGGACGGCCGGGAAACCGCCCATGCATTGCGCAACCTGTTGCGGCCGGCCTATTTCGTGCCCGAAGCCAAAAAGGTGGACGAACTGCTGGCCGAGATGCAGCGCCGTCGTATGCACATGGCGCTGGTGGTGGATGAGTACGGTGGCATTGCTGGCCTGGTGACGCTGGAAGACATCGTCGAGGAAATCATCGGTGAGATTCAAGACGAATACGACCTCGAAGAAGAAATTCCCAACATCCGCCCTTTGGGACCGGGGGAATACCTGCTCAGTGGCCGCGCCGACATCGATGACATCAACGAAGCCCTGGGCACCGATTTCCCCTCGGAAGATGCCGATACCCTGGGCGGCCTTTTGCTTACTGTAACCGGCCACATGCCTGCCGAAGGTGAAGCCGTGACTATTGGCGGGTTCCTGTTCACCATCCGCAAGGTGGACCAGCGGCGCATTGTGTTGGTGCACGCCCGCCGTCTTGTGGAAGGTGAAGCCGTGACACCTGCCGTTTCTGAGGATGTCCATGAAGCCTGAAGTGCAAGCCCAACTGATTCGCGCTGCCCGGGCGGTGCGTCGCCATGCTTACGCGCCTTACTCTCGCTACCCGGTGGGCGCGGCGTTGTTGACCCGCAGCGGCAAAATTTACACCGGGGTGAATGTCGAAAACGCGGCCTTCCCCTCGGGCATGTGCGCCGAGCGGGTGGCGGTGTTCAAAGCCGTTTCTGACGGGGAACGGGCGTTTGAGGCCATTGTGGTGGTCACCGAAAACGGCGGCGCGCCGTGCGGTGCCTGCCGTCAGGTGCTGGCCGAGTTTGGCACCGACCTGGAAGTGGTGGTAGCCGATGCTTCCGGCGCGGTGGTGCTGGAAACCACCCTGGCCGAGTTGTTGCCCGCTTCGTTTGGCCCCCAGAGCCTGCCGGGGGCGGAGGAGGCCTGATGCGGGTGCTGGTGTTTTCCGATATTCATGCCAACCTGACGGCTCTGGAAGCCGTGCTGGCTGACGCGGGCCCGGTCGATGCCCATTGGTTCCTGGGGGACCTGGTGGGCTACGGGCCGGACCCCAACGAATGTGTCGCGCGTGTCCGCTCTTTGCCCAACCTGGTGGCCGTGTTGGGCAATCACGATGCGGCGGTGTTGGAGAAAATGCCCCTCAACTGGTTCAACCGTGAGGCCCGCAACCTCATCCGCTGGACGCAAGAGCGCCTTACGCCAGAAAACTTTGCTTTTTTGCAGCAGTTGCCCGAACAACAGCCGCAAGGGAAGGTGCTGTTGGTGCACGGCAGCCCGCGTGCCCCGGTGACGGAATATATTTTGACCGCCGAGATCGCCGCTGAGGCGCTGGCACGTACCGAGGCCAGTTTCTGCTTTGTGGGGCACACCCATTCCCCTGCCCACTGGCAGGAAGAGGACGGCGGGGTACGTTTTTGCCCGCCGGTGTTGGGGGAAGCCCTGCCGCTGAAGCCGCGAGCAATTCTCAACCCGGGCTCGGTGGGGCAGCCCCGCGATGGCGACCCGCGCGCTGCTTACGCGCTTTACGACACCGAAGCCCAAACGTGGGCCTGGCGTCGGGTGCCTTACGACATTGGCGCGGTGCAGCAGCGGATGCGGGCATTGGGGCTTTCCCCCACGAATGTTTTGCGGCTCGCTGTGGGCCGCTAAGTGAGGGATGGTGATGCAAAAGCCTCCTGCTTCCCGCGATGCGTGGCCGTGGTGGCGCTGGTTGCTGGTGGCCGGTGCGTTGGTGCTGGCTGAGGTGGCTTTCTTTGTGCTGGTTTTTCGCTCGCGCGAAAAGGCTGCCCCGCCCGCGACGGCCACACCGGTGCCCGTCGCGACGCCGATGGCATCGGCAGAGGCCGCTGGGCCTGGGGCCGACATGCAGGGCCAGGTGTATAAAGCGCGGGTAGTGGCGATTTTGGAAAGCCGCCCCATCATGCTGGGGGATCATCGACAAACGTACCAAAAAGTGCGCATTCGCCTGCTGGAAGGCCCGCTTGCGGGCACCGAAATGGTGATGGATTTCGGCCAACGCCAGACGTTGCCCTCGGACATGCACCTGCGCGCAGGCGATGAGATTTTGGTCAACGTTTTGCGTCGTCCCGATGGCGGGCTGATGGTGTATTTCGTCGATTTCGTGCGCCTGCGGGCGATGTTCATCCTGTTTTTGGTGTTTGCTTTCTTTACCATTGCTGTTGGCGGTTGGAAGGGACTGCGCGGCCTGATGGGCATGGCTTTCAGTTTTGCTGTGATTTTCCTCTTTATCTTGCCGCAAATTCTCCACGGCCACAACCCCGTGGTGGTCACGGTGTTGGGTTCGGCGGTGCTTTTGGGTGTGACCCTCTACCTGATTTATGGCTGGACCCTCAAAACGCACGCTGCTGTGTTGGGCATTTTGGCGGCTTTGGTGATCACGGGCGTGTTGGCCCAATATTTTGTCGTGCTCAGCCGCCTGACCGGCTTTGGCAGCGAGGATGCGCTTTACCTCATCCAGTTCTCGACGGTGCGCATTGACATCCGGGGGCTGGTGCTCGCCGGCATGTTGGTGGGCGCGTTGGGCGTGCTGGACGATTTGGCGATTACTCAATCGTCAGTGGTCTTTCAACTTTACGCCACTGATCCAACGCTTTCGTTTCGGGCGCTGTATCGCCGCGCGATGCAGGTGGGGCGCGACCACGTCGCTGCTACCGTGAATACCCTGGTGCTGGCCTATACCGGCGGGGTGTTGCCCATGCTGTTGTTGTTTTACCTCACCAACGAGCACCCTCTCCAGGTGCTGAACTATGAGTTTGTGGCGCAAGAGATTATCAGCATGATGGTAGGGTCGTTGGGGTTGATTGCCGCGGTGCCTTTGACCAACCTGTTGGCGGTTTCGCTGGCGCATTATCACGAGCGGCTGGGGCCTGTGGGGCGCTACCTTGGGCCGCCCGACCGGGGCGAAGGCCACGTTCATGTGCATTGATATCGGTAGCGCCGCCCCCGTTTTTCGGATAGCCGAGGAGCCATGAAAAAATTTCTCCGCCGCGTGGGGCAGTGGTTCGTGCCAGGTTTGGGCATCAAGCGCTGGCTGGGACTTATTGTGCTGGGCACCACCCTGCTGGGGCTGGGGCTGGCGGTGCTACTGTTGAATTTTTACCGCACGGCGCCGGAGGCATGGTGGTTGCCGTTGCTTTCGGCGGCTGCGTTGCGCTTTTTGCCCCGCTGGCTGCGGGCGGCCATTTTTGGCGCCGCGGGCTTTTTGGCGTTGGGCTGGGGTCTGTGGGGGCTGAGCCGCTCGTTGCTGGCGCCCTTTTTGCGGGCCGATAAGCCCATCGTTGAAACCCTGGCCGAGTATCGTCGCAAGGAGCATGGCCCACATGTGGTTGCCATTGGTGGCGGGCATGGGCTTTCCACCTTGCTGCGCGGCCTGAAGCACTACACCCACAACATCACCGCGGTAGTCACTGTGGCCGACGACGGCGGTTCTTCGGGACGGTTGCGCCGCAGCCTGGGCATTTTGCCCCCTGGCGATATCCGTAATTGCCTGGCGGCCCTTTCCAACGATGAGGCCCTGCTCACCCAACTTTTTCAATACCGTTTTGCCGACGGCGGCAGCGAATTGGACGGCCATGCCTTTGGCAACCTTTTCATTTCGGCGCTGAGCGCGATCACCGGCAGTTTTGAAGAGGCTGTGGCCGAATCGGGGCGGGTGCTCTCGGTGCATGGCCGGGTGTTGCCTTCCACCCTGCGGCAGGTGCATTTGGCCGCCGAGGTGGCGTTGCCCCATGACGCGGCCAGCGTGCAGGTGGTGGGGGAAAGCCGCATTCCCGAGGTGGCGGGGCGCATCCAGCGGGTGTGGCTGGAGCCGGAGCAGCCGCCTGCCTTCCCGGCGGCGATTCGCGCGATTTTGACGGCCGATATGGTGGTGGTGGGGCCGGGAAGCCTTTACACGAGCATTTTGCCCAACTTGCTGGTGCCCGATATTGCCGCGGCCCTGCGCGCCACCCGCGCTTTGCGGGTGTTCGTGTGCAATGTCGCTACTCAACCTGGTGAGACTGATGGTTTTTCGTGCCAGGACCACCTCGCGGTGATCGAAGCCCATGTGGGGCAGGATTTGTTCGACCTGGTGCTGGTGAACCACGCTTTTGAAGGGCCGTTGCCGCCGGGCGTGGCGTGGGTGCGGGTCGAGGAAGACCGTCCTTTGCCCTACCCCATGCACAGCGCAGCGCTTTGTTCCCCTGATGCCCCGGCCCGGCACGACCCCGAAGCCTTAGCTACGACTTTGATGCGCCTGCTGGAAAGCCGCACCGGCCCGCTCAAGACGTAGCGCCCCTTTGGAGTAGCCTCATGCCGCTGGTTTATCTTGCTCTGGGTTCCAACCTCGGCGACCGCGCCGCGCGTTTGGAAGCCGCCCGCACGGCGCTGGCCCGCAGGATGACTTTGCGGCGGGTTTCTCGCATTTACGAAACGCCGCCTTGGGGTTATGTGGAACAGCCGGCGTTTCTCAACCAGGTTGTGGCCGTCGAAACCGACCTGGGCCCCGAGGCGCTGCTCACTTATCTCAAATATATGGAAGCCGAACTGGGGCGCAAGCCTTCTTTTCGCTACGGGCCGCGGGTAATCGATCTGGATATTTTGTTCTACGGCAACCTGGTGCTGGAAACGCCGCACTTGCTCATTCCCCACCCGCGCCTGCATGAGCGGGCTTTTGTGCTGGTGCCCTTGGCCGAGATTGCTCCCCGCTTGCGTCACCCCTTGCTGGGGTTGACGGTAGCCGAGATGGCGGCCGAGGTGGATGCTGCCGGCATTACCGTGTGGGAAGGCTGACGCAGCCGGTTTTTGCGAGGGGCGTTTGCTTCCAATTCCTGTGGAAAGTGGTGTCATGATGCCAGCGATTCTTGTGCTTCACGGTCCTAACCTCAACCTGCTGGGTACGCGTGAGCCCGAAATTTACGGCGCGCTCACCCTGGACGAGATCAATCGCCGTTTGGAAGCCCTGGCCGCCGAGTTGGGCGTGACGGTGCGGGCCTTCCAGAGCAATAGCGAGGGCGCGTTGATCGATGCCCTGCACGACGCCCGCACCTGGGCCGATGGCGTGGTGTTCAACCCCGGCGGTTACACGCATACCTCGGTGGCGCTGCGCGATGCCATCGCCGCGATGGGTTTGCCTGTGGTAGAGGTGCATCTTTCCAACGTCCACGCGCGCGAAGACTTCCGCCGCCGTTCTCTCATTGCGCCGGTATGTCTGGGCACGCTGAGCGGTTTTGGCTGGCAAAGTTACGCCTTGGGGCTGCGGGCGCTGGCGGCTTACCTGGCAGAGCACGGCAAGCCCGCATGAGCACCCCCGCTGAAGCCGCCTATCCGGTGCCTGCCTGCGAGGTGCGGCGCGAAATCGTGGTCGTCAATTCCCGCTTCATTGCGGCGCTGGCGCCTGCGGCCACGGTCGAGGCTGCCCGGGCTTTTGTCGCCCGCATTCGCGGGGCGTTCCCCGACGCCTCGCATCACGTCCCGGCCTACATCGTGGGCGGTGGGGCGAGCGCGGTGGCCCACGCCTCGGACGATGGCGAGCCGGCGGGTTCGGCCGGGCGGCCCGTGCTGGCCGTGTTGCGGGGCAGTGGTCTGGGTGATGTGGTTGTGGTGGTGACCCGCTACTTTGGCGGCACTAAACTGGGCATCGGTGGCCTGGTGCGGGCCTATACCCAGGCGGCGCAGCGCGTGGTGGCAGCCGTGCCGCGCGCTCGCAAGGTGCTCAGCCATACGGTGATGCTGGGGTTGCCTTATAATCGCCTGGAGCAGGTCAGGCGCTTGACGGCGCAGCACGGTGGAACGGTGCTTGATGAAGCCTTTGCTGCGGAAGTGACCCTCACGCTGCGCTTTCCGGCTGCAGCCTTCCCCGCGTTTCAGGAGGCACTGCAGGAATTTTCGGCAGGGCGGCTGGAGGCCGTGGTGCTGGAAACCGGCATGGTGCGCCTGCCGCCGCCCGACCTGAGCCCCTGCGAAACGCTTGGGTGATGCCGGTGTGCGCTTTTGAGTGAAAGTGAGCCTGATGCAATGAACGCGCGCGATCCTCAGGAATTCCGGCTTTTGTTGATGCCGCCCGCTGCGGGCGCGTGGAATATGGCTGTGGATGAAGCCGTGCTGGAAGCCGTGGGGCGCGGGGAAGCCCCCCCGACCCTGCGGTTGTATGCCTGGTCCCCGCCGTGCCTTTCGTTGGGCCGCCACCAGCCTGCGGACGACGTGGACCGCGCGCGCCTGGCTTCCCGCGGCTGGGCGTGGGTGCGGCGGCCTACCGGCGGCCGGGCAATTTTGCATACCGATGAACTGACCTATGCCCTGGTTGCGCCTGCCGACCACCCCTTGATGCGCGGCGGCGTGTTGCCCAGTTACCGCCGCATTGCCGCGGGCCTGTTGGAGGCCCTGCGTCTGTTGGGCATTGCCGCCCGCATGGAGGGCGAACGTTCCCCCGAGAAGCAGCCTGCGGCGATGTGCTTTGAAACCCCCTCCAGTTATGAAATCACGGTGCAGGGGCGGAAACTGCTGGGCAGCGCGCAGGCGCGGCGGCAGGGGGCGGTGTTGCAGCACGGCAGCCTGCCGTTGTGGGGCGATTTGGGGCGCATTGCCGATGTTTTGCGTTTTCCCGATGAGCACGCGCGGAAAGCCGCGCGCGCGGCTGTGCGACAGCGCGCACTGACGGCTTCGGAGGCCGCTGGCCGCGAAGTGGGCTGGTGGGAAGCCGCCGACGCTTTCCGCCGCGGCCTGGCAGGTGCGTTGGGGTTGCGGTTCGTCTTTGGAGTGCTCACCGAGGGGGAATTGGCACGCGTGGAGGCGCTGACGCGCCGCTAAACCCCTTGCGCTGGATGAAGCGCGCACTTTTATGAAAAAGCCGTGGTGAGGCGGGCTGCGGCTGGGCATTGTGTGGCCGTCAGGAAGCGAGGCCGGAGCACAGAACGCACCGCCCCCAAAATCGCTTTCTAACAAAACGCTTATTTTTCGTTTGCGTTTTTCTTACATTGTCGCGGTAGGTTAAGGGCAGAGCCGAGAAAGGCAAAACCTTTCAGCAGGAGGTGAGCTATGGCTGAACTCGTGCGGTGGGATCCCTTCCGTGAGGTGGTTTCGCTGCGGGAAGCAATGGATCGCCTCCTCGACGAAGCCTTCACCCGGCCGCTCTCGCTGAGCCTGGGCGAAAATCTGGCCTGGATGCCGCAAATTGATATGTACCAGACCGAGGACGAAGTGGTTGTCAAGGCCACGGTGCCCGGCGTGAAACCGGAAGATCTCCACATCACCGTTACGGGCGACGTGCTGACCATTCGCGGCGAAGTGAAGCAGGAAGAGGAAATCAAAGACGCTTCTTACCACATCCGTGAGCGCCGCTACGGCACCTTCTCTCGCTCGTTGCCACTGCCGGTGCCGGTGCTGATCGACAAGGCCAAAGCCGAATTTGAGAACGGCATCCTGACCTTGACACTGCCCAAGGCCGAAGAAGTGCGGCCGAAGACCATTGAGGTGAAGGCGAAGAAGTAAACTCAACACCCCTTCAGCGGCGAGGTCGGGGCCCAGGCCCCGGCCTTCGTTTGCTGTTACGGAGCGAGCCATGCCAGCCTATACCTTCCGTTGCCGCGTTTGCGGCGAGGTTTTTACCCGCCGTTACAGTTTCCGTGACGATTTGAGTGCCGTGACCTGCCCGCAAGGCCATCGCGAAGTGGAGCGGGTCTTCGTTCCACCGGCGGTGGTTTTCAAGGGCAGCGGCTTCTACATCACCGACCACGGGCGTGGAGGCCACAATAATGGTGGCAAAAGCAAGCCTGCGAGCAAGCCCGCGGCTTCTGCCAAGACCTCTGAGGCCTCTAAGCAACCCGCTGCTGCGGCGTAGAACCTTTCCCCCTTGCTCGGGCTCGTCCTTCAGTCGAAGGAGCAGCGGGGTGAGGTTCGACGCGGTGCGCGCCTTTTTGCTTTCACCCGGGGCAGGATACCAGCCTGCCCCGTCCGCGCGTTTGGGGTAAAATGGACGCGCTCGCTCTCACTCCCGACCAGGGCTGGTTGGCACTTCCTCACTCCTGAAATTCCCCCATGCTTCTTTCCACTCCCTCCCCTCTCGCGAAAGCCTACGGCGCGCGCGATCTATTCCAGAACGTCCGCCTCAGCGTGCCTCACGGCGCGCGCATTGGCATCGTTGGCCCCAACGGTGTGGGCAAAACCACCCTGCTGCGCATCCTCATCGGCGAAGAGGAACCCACCGAAGGCCGCGTGCAGCGCGCCAAGGGCCTGCGCATCGGCTATCTGCCGCAGAACCCCGAAGCCGTGCTGGAAAGCGCCGCGGGGGAGGTCCCCCTGCACGATTTCGTCGCGGCCGCACTGGACGACCTGCGCCGCATGGAAGCCCGCCTGGCCGAAATGGCGGCGGCCATGCAAGGCGACGCGGCTTCCCCCGAAAGCATCGCCCGCTACGGTAGCCTGCAGGCCGAATTCGAGCGCCGCGGGGGCTACACCTACCAAAGCCGCCTGAAGCGTGTTTTGCAGGGCATGGGCTTCCGCGAAGCCGATTTCGCCCGCCCCCTGCGCCAACTTTCCGGCGGCCAGCGCACCCGCGCGTACCTCGCCCGCCTGCTCCTCGAAGCCCCCGACCTGCTGGTGCTGGACGAGCCCACCAACCACCTCGACATTCAGGCCGTGGCCTTCCTGGAAGGCTTTCTGAAGCAATATGAGGGCGCGGTGCTGTTCGTTTCCCACGACCGTTACTTCCTCGACCAGGTGGCGCAGGCCATTTGGGAACTCAGCCCTCACGGGCTGGAAACCTACCGCGGCAATTACAGCGCCTACGTGGCCGACCGCCGCCGCCGTTGGGAAGCCCGCCGCGAGCAGTGGGAAGCCGAACTCGCCCGCCTGCACAAGGATTTGGCCTACATCAAGCGCAACATCGCGGGTCAGAACACCACACAGGCCAAAGGCCGCCTGCGCCGTCTGAGCCGCGCCATCCTGGCGCTGGAAAAGGGCGGTCTGCACGCGCTGCAAAGCACGTCATGGAGCCGCCTGAGCGCAGAACTGGACGTCCACGCTACGGTCATGCCGGTGGCCGAGGCCGAGCGGCGGCTGAGAGCGCTTCGTTTTCCCGAACCCCAGCCCCCCGAACTGCACCTGCGGCTGGACGCGTCCCACCGCTCCGGCGACATCGTGCTGCGCACCCACGACCTCGCGGTGGGCTACGCGGACGCGGCAACGCCCCTTTTCCGCGTGCCCGACCTCACCCTGCGCCGCGGGGAATGCGTTGCGCTCATCGGCCCCAACGGCGCGGGCAAAACCACGTTTTTGAAGACCATTTTGGGGCAGCAGCCGCCCTACGCGGGGCGGGTGGAACTCGGTGCGTCGCTGAAAATCGGCTATTTTGCCCAGGCTGCCGCGCAACTCGACCCGCGTGAAACCGTGCTGAACGCGCTGCTGCGCGCCGCGCCGCGCCTCACGCCCGCAGAAGCCCGCGACCACCTCGCCCGCTACCTCTTCCGCGGAGACGATATCGCCAAACCGGTGCAAGCCCTTTCCGGCGGCGAGCGCAGCCGGTTGGTGCTGGCGCAACTCGCGCTCAGCGGCGCGAATTTCCTGTTGCTCGATGAGCCCACCAACCACCTCGACATCCCCGCGCAGGAAGCCCTGCAAAGCCTGCTGGCCGATTACCCCGGTACGATTTTGCTGGTTTCCCACGACCGCTACCTCATCCGTGCCCTGGCATCGCAGATTTGGGAAATCCGCCCGCAGGCTGCCGCGCTCATCGTGTTTTTGGGCGACTACGACGCCTACCTGGCCGCGCGGGAAGCCGCACCCGCGCAAAGCAAAACCGCCCGCCCCACGGGGGACGAGCGACAGACCCAACGCGAGCGGGAAGGACTTTCCAAGAACCAGCGGCGGCGCATCGAGCGGGAAATCGCGCGGATGGAAGAGGAAATCGCCGCGCTGGAAGACGCGCTGGCCGCGCTGGAAGCCCGCCTGGCCGCGCCACCTGACGACCCCGCGGAAGTGCGCCGCCTGGGCGAAGCCTACGCGGCCCAACAGGCCGAACTGGAAGCCCTTTACGCTCGCTGGGAAGGGCTGCACAAGCAATTGGAGGCGTGAGCAGGTGCTCTGATGCCAGGTTTTCGGGGATGCTCAGATGCCCGGATGCTCAGATGCCCGGATGCTCAGATGCCCGGATGCTCAGATGCCCGGATGCTCAGATGCCCGGATGCTCAGATGCCCGGATGCTCAGATGCCCGGATGCCCGGGTTGGTCTTCCCCCAACCTCTTGATGCCTTTGTGCTGAGCGGAACGCTAACGGCACAGCGCGTTTTAATGACGGTTGCTCCCCCATCTCTGCTCAACTTATCCGAAACGCAAGGTCACACCGGGCGCGACGCCGCGGCGTCTACTCGGCGGCCAGCACGCTGCGGATGGCCTCTTCCGGCGCCGTGATGCCCACGCGCACCTTGCCCACGCGCACGGGCAGGGCAAACCGCAACTGCCCGGCGGCCTTTTTCTTGTCGTGGCGCATGGCCTGCCAGATGGCGTCGGTGGAAAGCCCCGCGGGGATGGTGGTAGGCAGGTGCCATGCCTTCAACGCGGCGGCGATTTCCTCGGCCAGCGCGGCGGAGGCCAGCCCCAGCCAGGCGGCCAGGCGGGCTTCGGCCACCATGCCGATGGCCACGGCCTCGCCGTGCCGCAGCCGGAAGCCGGAGGCCGCTTCGACCCCGTGGCCGATGGTATGCCCCAGGTTGAGCGCGGCCCGCTGGCGGCCTTCGTAGGGGTCGGCTTCGATGACGCGGATTTTCACCGCCATGCCGCGCGCCACTTCCGCGGTCATGGTTTCCCGCGCGCCGCGGGCAGCTAGGGCAAACAGCGCGGGGTCGCCGATGACACCGTGCTTGACCACCTCGGCCATGCCGTTGCGGAACTCGGCCTCGGGCAGGGTGGCGAGCATCTCGGGGTCGGCCAGCACCAGGCGGGGCGGGTGGAATGCTCCCACCAGGTTCTTCCCCGCGGGCAGGTCTGCGCCGGTTTTGCCGCCCAGCCCCGCGTCGGTCATCGCCAGCAGGGTGGCAGGCAGGTTGACCCACGCCACGCCGCGCATGTAGGTGGCCGCGGCAAAGCCGGCCAGGTCGCCGACCACGCCACCGCCCAGGGCTACCACGGTGCTGCCGCGCTCCAGCCCGGCTTGCAGGAAGCCTTCCCACAGGCGCTGCACGGTTGCCACGGTTTTGTGGGCTTCGCCCGCGGGGAAGACCAGCCGCGCGACACGATAGCCCGCAGCCTCGAGGGAAGCCTGCACCGCGTCGCCGTGCAGGGCTGCCACCGTGGCGTCGCTGACCAGCGCCACCGGCCCTTCCAGTCCGGCGGCGCGCAGCCAGGCCCCCACACGCTGCCGCACCCCCGGCTGCACGGCCACGGTGTAGCCTTCGGGCGCCCACGGCGAGGTCATACCCCGCAGGTGAAAGCGCCCCAGGCGAATTTGGGCTTCCCACAGGGCGGCTTCAGGTGAGTGACGGTCGGTGCGCAGGCGAAGGGGGAAACTGCGGTAGTGGGCTTCTCGTGTGTCCAGGAGTTCCTGCAGGCGGCGGGCGCGGGCCGTGGGGGAATCACCGGCCAGCAGTGGCCGCTGCCCCTGGGCGGCTTCCGCACGGGCGAGCAAGGTTTCCGGGGTGGCTTCCAGCACCAGCACCTGGCCCGCGGCTTCGGCCCGACGGCGGTTGGCCGCGTCGAGCAGTGCACCCCCGCCCAAAGCCACCACCGCGTCGCCTGGCTGCTGCGTCACCGCCCTCAGCGCCTCGCTTTCCATGCGGCGGAAGGCGGGCTCGCCTTCTTCGGCAAAAATGCGCGGGATAGGTTTGCCGGCTGCGGCGGCGATGCGGTCATCGAGGTCAACGAAGGGTAGCCCCCAGGCGGCAGCCAAAGCGCGCCCTAAGGTGCTTTTGCCGGAAGCAGGAGGGCCGTAGAGGAAATATTTCATGGCAACAGGGGGAGTTTGGCGGGCAGCCGGTTACGGTTCGGGCGGCCAGAAGGTGTGGGGCTGCCCGTCGAGGGGGAAGGCGTCACGATGCGGGTGGGGCAAGGCAGCAAAGCGGGCCTGGAGTTCGTCCAGGGTGTCGCCTCCCAGCCGTTCCAGTAGCGCGTCGGCGAGCACAAAGGCCAGCGCGGCTTCGACAATGGGCACAGCCCGCGGCACATGGCAGAAGTCGGAACGCTCGTAGCGGGTTTCGGCAGGCTGGCCGGTGTGCAGATCGGCGCTGGGCTGGGGGGTGAGGGTGGTGGCGATGGGCTTGAAAGCCACGCGCACCACCACGGGCTGGCCGTTGGTGATGCCGCCTTCCAGACCGCCGGCGCGGTTGGTGGGGCGTTGCAGGCTGCCGTCGGGGGCGATGGTGATGGCGTCGTGGGCCTGGGTGCCGCGGCGGCGGGCATTGGCAAAGGCATCGCCAATTTCCACGCCTTTCGCCGAAGGGATGCTGAGCAGCGCCGCGGCCAGGCGGGCGTCGAGGCGGCGTTCCCAATGCACGTGGGTGCCCAGACCGGGCGGCACGCCCAGGGCGAAGGCTTCCACGATGCCGCCCACGGTGTCGCGGGCCTTGATGGCGGCCTGGATTTCGGCGTGGAAAGCGTTGGCGGCTTCGGGTGTGGGCGCGCGGACGTCGTTGGTTTCAGCAGCCTGGGCGCGGGCGTCCAGCGGGAAGGCGGGGGCGAGGTCTGCTTCGGCCTGGCCGATGGCGCGCACATAGCCGCCGATGCGGATGCCAAACTGCGCGAGCAGGTGGCGGCAGACCGCCCCCGCGGCCACCCGGGCCACGGTTTCTCGCGCCGAGGCGCGCTCTAACGCCGGGCGCAGGTCGGCGTAGCCGTATTTCAACGCCGCGGTCAGGTCGGCGTGGCCGGGGCGCGGCACGGTCATCGGCGGCACGGCCTTGCCAGCCCATTGGGTGTGGTTGCGGTTTTCCAGCCACAGGCCCAGCGGCGCGCCGGTGGTGCGGCCTTCCAGCACGCCGCCCACAATGCGCACCCGGTCGCGCTCGATTTTCATGCGCGGCCCTGCGCCATACCCTTGCTGGCGGCGCGCCAGTTCGCGGTCGATCACCGCCGCGGGCAGCGGCAGCCCCGCGGGTAAGCCTTCCAGAATGGCTACATACCCCGGTCCGTGCGATTCACCGGCAGTTAGCAGCGTCAGCATGGCGGGTCAGGTCTCCTCGGCAATCACCATGCGCCCGTCGCGGGGCTCGTAATGGTGCGGCCCTTGCGGCACGCGCGGGCTGATTTCCAGCGCGCCGTTGTCCATCGCTTCCCAGATGGCCTGAAAGGGGGCTTTGCCCGGTACCCATTTTTCCACCACCACCATGCCGTGCCCCGGAATGATGGTGAAGGCTAAGGTGCGCGGGTCGGCAGGGTTGCGCAGGGTTTCAGCGCGGCGGAAGGCTTCGACGATGCCCTCGGCCTGGGCACGTGTCGCGCAGGAAACCGGGAAGTGGTGGTAGGCTGCGCTCATGGGGGCAAATTCCACCACCTGTGGGTCATAGGAAGCCACCCCGCGATGGCCGTGCAGTTTGGAGCGCACCACGGGCACGGTGTGTTCCTGCCAGCGAATGCGCGGCAGGACCTCGTCGATGGCAAACAGTTCGACGGCTTCCGAGGAAGGCGGGTCGTTGCGTTTTCCTTCCACATGGCGCACCAGGGCGCCCTTGCGGTCGGGGCGCACGCCCACGATGACCGCCAGTTCATCTTCGGTGAGCGCGTCTTTGGCGACGGGGCGGGCGCTGCCGGTGATGGTGGCTACCAGCCCCGGGAAGGTCGGTTCCCAGGTGGCAAAACAGCCCTCGCTGTATTGTTCGGAAATGCTGGCTTCTAATGCCGGGACGGCCACGAGGTCGTTGATGCGCACCATTTGGGTGAAAAAGCGGCGCTGGCCGAAGGCTGCCCCGGCGCGCACCATCGCCCGCGGGGCTTCGGCGCGCTGCCATGCCTCGGCGGCGATGGGGGGCGGGACGATTTCATGGTCGGTCACTTCTTCGGCGCTGACCGCAGTGACCAGCCGCAGGGCAATGTCGGTGTAAAAGGTGTCGGGGTGGGTGAAAGGAATGCGGGGGTAGGCTCCCACCAGGTCGAAGAGGTAGGCTTCCTGGGGGCGGTTTTCCCCCACGGTGAGGATGATGCGCAACCCCTTGGCCTGCGCCTGCACCACCCGCTCCAGCGCGAGGAGGGGGCCGCCGCGCCGCCCCTGCTCGACCAGGGTGCGGTAAGCCTGAGGGGCCATGCCGGGGTAGGCAAAGTCTTCAGGGCGCGGGGGGTCGTGGGCCAGGGCTTCTGCCAGGTGGTCGAGCGCGGCCTGGAAACGGTGGGGCGACACCGCGACCACGGTGACCACGGTGGGGGTGGTTTGCAGGCGGAAGCGCCGCCGGGCGGTGAACATCAGCGCCTGCCGCCAGTTGAGCGGTTCGCCAAAGGGCGCGGTGGTGAAGATGAGGTTGGTGTCGGGGCGGGGCGGCTCGTCGATGCGGTGGCCTAAGGTGTGGAAGGCGGTGCGCAGCCCCGCAAGGACTTCTCGCGCCAGGGGGCTGGCGTTTTCCCCCGGCACGAATGCCACCCGCTGGGTAGCCAGCCAGGGATGGATGGGTAGCATGGGTTTGGTGGGCATGGCTTCCTCCCGGTAAGCAGCAGGGCGGGTTGACAAGCCAACCCGCCCTGTTGAGTGCTCGTGAGGCTATTTGGCGTAGTCCACCGCGCGGGTTTCGCGGATCACGGTGACTTTGATCTGGCCGGGGTAGTGCAGGTTTTCCTCGACCTTTTTGGCGATGTCGCGCGCCAGGCGGGCGGCTTCCAGGTCGTCGATGTCTTCGGGGCGGACGATGATGCGAATTTCGCGCCCGGCCTGCAGGGCGTAACTTTCGCTCACGCCCTTGAAGGCGTTGGCGATTTCCTCGAGGGCGCGGACCCGCTTGAGGTAGTCTTCCAGGCTTTCGCGGCGTGCGCCGGGGCGGGCGCCGCTGATGGCATCGGCGGCTTCCACGATGATGGCTTCGACGCTTTCCTGCTCGACTTCGTGGTGGTGCGCCGCGACGGCGTTGATGACCTGGGGCGAAACGCCGTAGCGTTTCAGGAATTCCGCGCCGATGAGGGCGTGGGTGCCTTCCAGGTTGTGGTCCATGGCTTTGCCGATGTCGTGCAGCAGACCGCCGGCTTTGGCGACTTCGACGTCGGCACCCAGTTCGGCGGCGATCACGGCAGCGAGTTTGGCGGTTTCGACGGCGTGATCCAACTGGTTTTGCCCGTAAGAGGTGCGGAACTTGAGCCGCCCCAGCATTTTGAGGACATCGGGGTGCAGCCCCGCGACCCCGGCTTCGTAGGCGGCTTCTTCGCCGGCTTCCATGATGATGCGCTCGACCTCTTCGCGTTCTTTGGCGACCACTTTTTCAATGTGCGCGGGGTGAATGCGGCCATCGAGCACCAGTTTGGCTAAGGCGCGGCGGGCGATTTCCCGGCGCACGGGGTCGAAGGATGAGACGGTGACGGCTTCGGGGGTGTCGTCGACGATCACGTCGACCCCGGCGGCTTGCTCGAAGGCGCGGATGTTGCGCCCGTTGCGGCCAATGATGCGGCCTTTCATGTCGTCGGAAGGCAGCGGCACCACCGAGGTGGTGATTTCGGAAACATGCTCGGAAGCCACGCGCTGGATGGCCAGGGCAATCAGGCGGCGGGCGCGTTTTTCGCCTTCTTCTTTGGCTTCGGTTTCGACCTGCCGGATGATGCGCGCCATGTCGGCGCGGGCTTCTTGCTCGACTTCGGCCAGCAGTTGCTGGCGGGCTTCTTCGGCCGTCATTTGGGCGATGCGCTGCAGGCGCTCCGATTGTTCGCGGTAGAGGCGCTCGACTTCGTTGGCGCGCTTGTCGAGGGCGCTCTGGCGCTTGTTGAGGGCTTGCTCACGGCGTTCCAGGCTTTCGGCGCGCCGGTCGAGTTCCTGGCGGCGGCGTTGCAGGCGCTCTTCTTCGCGCCGTAGTTCGCGCCGCGATTGTTTGAGGTGCTCTTCGACTTCCTGACGGGTTGCCAGGGCATCGTCTTTGGCGCGCAGCACGATTTCGCGAGCTTCGTCTTTGGCCTGCTGCACGATGCGCTCGGCCTCGGAAGCCACATCGGCCAGGCGTTTTTTGTCGGTGCGGGCTTTCCAGAAATAGCCCACGGCAAAGCCCGCGGCCAGGGCTATTAGCGATACAACCAGGAAGGTGATGAAAACAGTTAGTCCATGCATGGCGTTTCCTCGTCGTCCAGGGGAACCTCGGCGTCTGAGGCCGAGGGGGCATCGGGATGGCGTTGCTGCCACGCCCTGAGCACGGCTTCCTTGACGATGTCGTAAGGGAAGCCGCGGCGTGCCAGGTAGGCGCTCATTTTGCGGCGGAATTCGGGCCAGGGAAGCCCCCCATAGCGGCGGAGGGCTTTGCTGGCCGCGGCGTCCGCTGAGGCGGTCTCGTCTACGGCTTCCAGTGCCTGGGCGATAGCCTGTTCGGAGAGGCCCTTCTGGCGCAGTTCAGCGCGCAGGGCGCGGCGGCCGCGCGGGCGAAAGGTGGTGCGGTCGTTCACCCACGCGCGGGCAAAGGCAAGGTCGTTCACCAGCCCCAGGTCGCGCAGCCGGTCCAGCACGGCGGTAATGTCTTCCTCGGCGACGTCGCGGCGACGAAGATAACGGCGAATTTCTTCCTCCGTGCGCGGGCGGTAGCCGAGGTAGCGCAGGGCGCGCTGGTAGGCTTGTTCGCGGGCGTCGGCGGCGCGCAGACGGGCGATTTCTTCTTCGCTGAGCTCTTGCCCGACCTGCAACCAGGCCGCCACAATGCGGGCTAACCCGAAAGCAAATTCGCCGTCCAGGTAGATGTTGACCCGCTGGGGGTGGCGTTGTTGCGCCGTAATGGCGGTGATTTTCGGTGCCATGATTGCCCTCGCGGGCATGCAAAAAGCCGTGGCACGCGCCACGGCTTCGGACGATACTTAGGTAACACCGACCCGCGGTGGGTAAGACACCGCCGGGGAGGTTGCTGTTGTGTGCCTCGCAGGGGGAGCGGCAGGGATGGGGAGAATGCCTGCAAGGTTGTTCGTGAGGATAGACAAACCGCCTTTGCGGTATCGGCCTACCCAAACAGCGCTTCGGTGTTCCGTTGACCAGCCGTGGCGGCGCATGGCAAGGATGACAGGGTGAGAGAGAACACTGCCATGCGCTCAACATGCCGGGCCTGATGCCCACGAAACGCAGCCCCACCCGAAAGTCGGGCGGCGTTTCGCGCGCACCAGCGGCAGGAAGCCGGTGGCGCGACGTCTCAGCCTTCGGCGGCGGGTTCTTCTTCGGTGCCGAGCAGGGTGTCGCGAATGAGGTCTTCCAGTTCGGCCATCAGGTCGGGGTGTTCGCGCAAGAAATGCTTGACTTTTTCTCGCCCCTGCCCCAGCCGCATGTCGCCGTAGGAGTAGTATGCCCCGCGCTTGGTGAGAATGTCTAAGTTGACAGCCAGGTCGAGGATGTCGCCTTCTCGCGAGATGCCCTCGCCGTAGAGAATGTCGAACTCGGCCTGGCGGAAGGGCGGAGCCACTTTGTTTTTGACCACTTTGACGCGCGTCCGATTGCCGATGATTTCGGTGCCGGCTTTGATGGCCTGGATGCGGCGGATATCCATTCGCACCGAGGCGTAGAATTTGAGGGCTAAACCGCCGGGTGTGGTTTCGGGGTTGCCGAACATCACGCCGATTTTCTGGCGCAACTGGTTGGTGAAGATGACAGCAGTGTTGGTTTGCTTGATGGCGCCCGAGAGTTTGCGCAACGCCTGCGACATCAGACGGGCTTGCATGCCCATCGAGGCATCGCCCATGTCGCCTTCGATTTCCGCGCGCGGCACCAACGCGGCCACCGAGTCGATCACGATGACGTCTACCGCGCCGGAACGTACTAAGGTTTCGACGATTTCCAGGGCTTGTTCGCCCGTGTCGGGTTGGGAGATGAGGAGGTTGTCTACGTCAACCCCGATGGCTTCGGCGTAAAGGGGGTCGAGGGCGTGTTCCATGTCGATGAAGGCCGCAATGCCGCCCAGTTTTTGGGCTTCCGAAACGATGTGCAGGCACAGGGTGGTTTTACCGGAAGATTCCGGCCCATAGATCTCGGTAATGCGCCCGCGGGGGATGCCGCCGATGCCCAGGGCGATGTCAAGCGAAAGAGAGCCGGTGGGGATGGCTTCCACTTGCAGGTGGTGGGCTTCCCCCAGGCGCATGATGGCGCCTTCGCCGTAACGTTTGGTGATTTCAGAAACCGCCTGTTGCAAGGCGTTTTGTTTGCCGTCGCTCATGAGTGAAAAAACTCCGTTGCAGTCGAAAATGAAGGGGTTGACACAGACCCAAGGTGCTTTATGACCCTCTAAAGTGTACTGCATTCCGGGCATGCTGGCAAGGGCGCGTCCATCAGCCGCGCGAGACCAGGGGAAAGCAGCCGTTAAAGCCTGCAGGCCGGCGTCCCTCGCCAGCCTGCAGGTGGGCCAATGCCCTGCCTGGAGAAACAGAGCCCAGCCCGGCAACCCTAACTCGCTTGCTAAATGAAGACGATCTGCGCGCCGTCGGTCATGTCGATGAACTCGCCAGCGGTCACCACGCCTTCGACGCCGTCCAGGAAATCTTCTTCGCTCAAGCCCATCATATCGACCGTCATTTTGCAGGCATAGAGGTGAGCGCCCGCGTCGGCCAGCATTTCGACCATCTCACGCACCGGCGGCACATGCACTTCGGCGATTTTCTTCCGCATCAGGGCTGTGGCCACGGCGGTCATGCCCGGCAGCACCCCGAAGATTTGGGGAATGCCCATGTTGATGGGGAAGCCCATCATGCCGGTCTTCATGCTGGTGTTGCCCACCGGCGCAATTTGCAGATGGTCCACGCGGCTTTTGGTGATCAGGTCCAGGCCCCAGAAGGTAAAAAAGACGGTGACGTCCACGCCGTTGCCCAGCGCCGCCCAGCCCATGATGAGCGCGGGGTAGGCCATATCGAGGTTGCCTTTGGAGCAGATGAAGGCAATTTTGCGTTCCGGTTCGTCGGTCATGGGGGAATCCTCCATGGGGGGCCCCAGCGGCCTGCAAGCCCCCGGGGCGGGGGAAAGTTACACGCACCCTTCGGGTTTACCCAGGCCGGCAATTTTGGCGATTTTCTTGGCCGGGCCTTTGGGGAACAGCTGGAAAAGTTCCTTCGTTGACACACCCGTGCCCTGGGAAATCTGGCGCAGGGTGGGGGCTTTGCCGGTTTCCAGCCCTTTGGCGCGGCAGAAGCGGATGATATCCCAGTGCTTTTCGGTGAGGGTGATGCCTTCTTTTTCGGCCAGGGCTTTGGCGATGTCTTCGTTCCACACGGCGGGGTCGGTGAGGTAGCCTTCGTCGTTGAACGGGAGGTTTTCGAAAGAAATCATGGTTTACGCTCCTTGAGAGGGGGGAGAAGAGGGGGAAGTTTTGACGGGCTTGGCGCTGCCAAGGGCTTGCAGCAGCCCCAGGGCGCGAGCCAAACCGCGGCGGGTTTGTGGGTCGCGCATTTGGCGGGCAAGATGCCAGAGGGAAGGCGTTTCTTCGGGTTGGGATTTCAGCGCAGTAAGCAGCGCCGCGGCCTCTTGGGCAAAGGCATCCACATCGTCGGGCTGGAAGGCCCCGGCGACCTCTTGCACCGCGACCCACCCGGCCCGCAGCAGGGTGAAGAAACCGGCCCGTTCCAGGCGGTCGAGTTCCTGCACCACTGTGGTGAGCATGGGTTTGCTGAGGCGGTTGAGTTCCTCGGCCAGTCCCATCGCCGATTCCAGTTGGTCCAGCATTTTGAGCAGCAAGTGGATGTCGCGCAGCAGGCGCTTGAGCAGGAAGAACAGGTCTTCGGTGCTGAAGTCGGAGCCGATTTCAGCCAGTTCGTCGATGCTGATTTTGACCATCTGGTTGCCGATGGGAATCAGGTCGCGTTTGAGTTCGTCCAGCTCTTCCTGGCGGCGGCGCTGCTCGGCCAGATGCGCCTTGATGCGGTCCAGGCGCTCCAGCAGCAGGCTGAGTTGCTCTTGAGAGATGGCAGTCGCAGTCATGGGAAGTCTCCTATACCCACTTGCCGGCCATGCTCATCTGCGATTCGAAAGGCATGTCGCCACCTTTCAGCAAGATGTTCCAATACATCCAGCGGAAGAGCATTTTGCCCCAGTGATTGGCGTAAGATTGTTGCAGCAATGAGAAGGGGCCAAAACCGGGCAGGGGGTATTTGCCGGGCAGCGGTTCGACTTCGTAGTTGAAGTCGATGAGCACGCCTTTTTCGAAGCCCGATTCGATGAAGCAGTTGGCGTGGCCGTCGAACTTGGGCTGCGGTTCCAGGCCTTCCATGCTGCGGAGCAGGTTGTCGATGACCACGTCCAGCATGAAGTGGGCCACTGAGCCCGCTTTGGATGTGGGCACGTTGGTCGCGTCGCCGATGACGAAGATGTTTTCCCAGTCGCGGCTGCGCAGGGTATGTTTGTCGGTGGGCACGAAGTGCAGTTCGTCGCCCATGTTCGAGCGGGCAATGGCATCGGAGCCCATGTGCGTCGGGATGGTCACCAGCAGGTCGTAGGCGATTTCGCGTTCGTCGTAGGAGCGGATGACCTGCTTGCCGGCGTCGACTTCCATCAGGTTGAAGTCAGGCTCCAGCAGCACGCCTTTTTCTTCCAGCATGTTGCCCAAAATGGCAGCAGCACGCGGTTTGGTGAACGCGCCGGGCAACGGGGTGGCGTACACGATTTCCACCTTGTCGCGAATGCCGCGCTCGTGGAAGAACCAGTCGGCCAGGAAGAGGAATTCCAGCGGCGCGACCGGGCACTTGATGGGCATTTCGGCGACGTTCAGCACCAGCCGCCCGCCTTTCCAGAACTTGAGGAAGCGGGCCAGTTTGGTGGCGCCTTCCAGCGTGTAGAAGGGGAAAATGTTCTCGAACCATCCGCCGCCGTCCACCAGGCCGGGCGTTTCCTCAGGGTGGATGTGGCTGCCGGTGGCAATGACCAGGTAGTCGTAGTTGATGGTGCGGTTGTCTTTGCGCAGTTTTACCCGGCTCTTTTCCGGCTCGATGACCTCGATTTCCGAAAAGACCACTTCGACCTGCGGCGGCAGGAAGTTGCGTTTGGGCTTGACGACGTCGCGGGGGGTGTACAGCCCAAAGGGAATAAAGAGAAAACCGGGCTGGTAATAGTGGGTTTCCTCTCGATCAACGATGATGATGCGCCACTCCGTCGGGTCCAGATGTTGCGCCATTTTGTTGGCCACCATGGTGCCGCCGGTACCGGCGCCGAGAATGAGCAAGGTTTTCATAACAGGGCTCCTTTGAGAAGAGTTTCACAAGCAGTATATCCGTTGCACGTAAACTGGCCTTAAAGCCAGTGTGAAGGTTTTGCAAAGGTTTTTCGCCATGCCCCCGGCTCATAGTACAATGTAAGCACCGGTGAGGGGGCCGCTGTCTGGCTGGTGTGTTGGAAGGAGAGGACAAGGAACCATGACCCCCGCAAAGATTCTCGTGGTCGATGACGAGGCCAACATCGTGCGCCTGGTGCAGGCTTACCTGCAACAGGAAGGCTACGAGGTCTATACGGCGACCGACGGGCTGGCCGCATTGAAGGCTGCCCGCACTTACCGCCCTGACCTGGTGGTGCTGGATATCATGCTGCCGGGGATGGACGGCCTGGAAGTGTTGGCGCAATTGCGGCGGGAATCGGATGTGTATGTCATTTTGCTGACGGCCAAAACCGAGGAAACCGACCGTATCGTGGGGTTGACTTTAGGCGCGGATGATTACGTGCCCAAGCCGTTCAGCCCCCGCGAACTGGTGGCACGGGTCAAAGCCGCGCTGCGGCGCATTCAACGGGAAGCCGGTCCCCTGCCCGGCAGTGTGTTGGTGTTGCGCCGCTTGCGGCTGGACCAGGGACGGCGGGAAGTCACCCTTGACGGCAAACCGGTGCATCTCACCCCGACCGAATTTGACTTGCTGATGGCCCTCGCGCGTTACCCCGGCATGGTGCTCAGCCGGGAGCAGTTGATTACCCATGTGTGGGGTGCCAATTTCTACGGCGAACAGCGCGTCGTAGACGTGCATATTGGCCACATTCGCCAGAAACTGGAAGCCGCCGGCGGTGAAGGCTTGATTGTGACCGTGCGCGGGGTAGGCTATCGTCTGGAGGACGAACTGACATGAAACTGAAGTTGCCGGCACGGTTTTCTTGCCCGCCACGCAAGTTTTGGTGGCGGCGGTTGGGGCCGAAACTATTTCTTTCTTACCTTGTGGTCATCACCGCGGGGGTGGTGGTCGCCCACACCGTGGTGCTGTGGGCTGCGCCCTCGGCTTTTGCTCACCACATCCTCACCATGCAAGAGGCCGTGCGCCAGGCGGCCAGCGGCGGACAAATTACCGTCAACCTGCAAGCCGACCTTTACACCAGTTTCCACCGCGCCCTGGACCAGGCTTTGATCTGGTCGCTGGTGGGCGCTGTGCTGGCTGCCGTGGCGGTGAGCATTTTCGTGACCTTCAAAATCGCCCGCCCTTTGCAGGCCATGGCCCGTGTGACCCAATACATTGCCGAGGGTCATTATCAGGAACGCGTGCCGGTGTTTGGCTCTTCGGAATACCCTGACGAATTGACGGAACTTGCCTTGCACTTCAACCTGATGGCCGACCGCCTGGCTCACAGCGAAGAACGCCGCCGGGCGTTGATTGGCGATGTGGCTCACGAACTGCGCACCCCCCTGACCACCATCAAAGGCTATATCGAAGGGCTGGTCGATGGTGTGCTACCGCCGGAGCGGGAAACCTACCTGCTCATTTGCCAGGAAGCCAATCGCATGAGCCGCCTGATTGACGACCTGCAAGAACTCTCGCGGGTCGAGGCAGGGGCTTATGAACTGCATCTCCGCCCCTTGACGGTGCAGGCTTTGGTCGAGACCGCCGTCCGCCGCCTGGAACCCCAGTTTCGCGAAAAGGGCGTGGCGCTTCGTTTGGCTTTGGATGGTCGCCTGCCGCGGGTGATGGTGGACCGGGACCGCATGCTTCAGGTGCTCACCAACCTGTTAGGGAATGCCCTTCATTACACCCCCAGCGGCGGCGAAGTGACTGTGCGATCCTACCGCGTGGGGGGTGAGGTTGCTATCGCCGTGAGCGATACCGGCGTTGGCATTCCCCCTGAGCATCTTCCGCACATCTTCCAGCGCTTCTACCGGGTTGACAAATCGCGTTCGCGCACTGGCGGCGGCACCGGCATCGGCCTGACCATCGCCAAACATCTCGTCGAAGCCCACGGCGGGCGCATATGGGCTGAAAGCCCGGGCAAAGGGCAGGGGAGCACCTTTACTTTCACCTTGCCGGCGGCGGTTTAGCGCACATCTTCACTGAATCTTTACGCTTTACCTAAAGAAGGTTCATGCTGGCAGGGTATCCTCAAAGGGCGGCATCCTCTGCCGCGGCGAAAGTTCTCCTCGCTCGTTTTCCCGAAAGGATCATCTCATGACCCATAAGCATGTTTCCGGTGGGCATTCTGCCCCTTTGGCTGGGAATTCCCCACCGCACGATGGTGGCGGCCATGCCCATGACGCCTATTTGGCCTCTGGGGCGCACGCCCCCCATGCACCTCAACCTGAAAACCACGAAGGGCACCAGGGCCACGGCGTTGACCACAGCGGCCACGAGGCCATGTTCCGCACCCGCTTCTGGGGCAGTTTGCTCCTCAGCGTGCCGGTGCTGGCTTACAGTCCCTTCGTGCAGCGCATTTTCGGTTTCACTGCGCCGCCCTTCCCCGGCAGCGAATGGGTTTCCTTCTTCTTCGCCCTGGTGGTCTTTGCCTACGGCGGCATTCCTTTTCTCAAAATGGCCGTCCCCGAGGTGCGCGACCGCAAACCGGGGATGATGAGCCTGATTTCCCTCGCCATCACCGTGGCGCTGGTGTATAGTCTGATTGCGCAGGTCACCGGCATCGGTGAAGGCTTTTTCTGGGAACTGGTGACCCTGATTGACGTCATGCTCCTGGGGCACTGGATGGAAATGCGCAGCATTCGCCAGGCTTCGGGGGCGTTGGATGAACTCGCCAAGTTGATGCCCGATACCGCTGAGCGGCTGCTGCCCGATGGCAGCACGGAAACCGTGCCGACCAGCGCATTGAAAACCGGCGATATTGTGCTCGTGCGCCCCGGCGCCAGCATCCCTGCCGATGGCGAAATTGTGGAAGGCCACTCCCAGGTCAGCGAGGCCATGATTACCGGCGAGTCGCGGCCGGTCAAGAAAGACGTGGGCGATAAGGTGATTGCCGGCACTATCAACGGCGATGGTAGCCTGCGGGTGCGTGTCACCGCGGTGGGCGACCAGACGGCGCTGGCGGGCATCATGCGGCTGGTTGAGCAAGCGCAGCAATCGAAGTCGCGCACCCAGTTGCTGGCCGACCGCGCCGCGGGGTGGCTGTTTTACATTGCCCTCGGCACGGCCATCGTGACTGCGGTTGTTTGGACGCTGGCTGTAGGTTTCAACGTGGATGTGCTCAAACGGGTGGTGACGGTGCTGGTGATTGCCTGCCCCCACGCGTTAGGGCTGGCTGTGCCGCTGGTGGTTGCCATTACCACCGCGTTGGGCGCGCAGAACGGCATTCTCATCCGTGACCGTTTGGCCCTGGAAGCCGCCCGTGAGATTGACGTCGTCATCTTTGACAAAACGGGCACGCTCACTGAGGGCAAGTTTGGCGTGGTGGGCATCGCCCTGGACGAAAGCCGGCGCGACGAAAACGCCGCGCTGGCGCTGGCTGCTGCGGTGGAAGGCGATTCCGAGCACCTGATTGCCCAGGCTGTGCGGCGGGCGGCCGAAGAACGGGGCCTGGCGCTGCCGCAAGTCTCGGGTTTTGAGGCCATCAAAGGCCGTGGCGTGCGCGCCATGGTCGGTGGGCAGAGAGTGTATGTGGGTGGCCCGCGACTGCTGGAAATGTTAGGGGTGACCCTCAGCCCTGCCATAGAAGACTTTGCGGTGCAGGCGGGGCAGCGCGGTCAGTCGGTCATTTACCTGGTGCGCGGCGAAAAGGCACTGGCAGCCTTCGCGGTGGCCGACGTCATTCGGCCGGAAAGCCGGCCTGCTGTCGAGCGTTTGCACGCAATGGGTGTGGAAGTTGCCATGCTCACCGGCGATAGTTGGGATGTTGCCCGGGCTGTCGCGGAGTCGTTAGGCATTGATACGGTGTTTGCCGAGGTGCTGCCCGAGCACAAAGACCAAAAGGTGGCCGAACTTCAGGCGCAGGGCAAGCGGGTGGCGATGGTTGGCGACGGCGTGAACGATGCCCCCGCCCTGACCCGCGCCGACGTGGGCATTGCCATTGGCGGCGGCACCGATGTGGCCATCGAATCGGCGGGTATCATTTTGGTGCGCAGCAATCCGCTGGATGTAGTGAAAATCATCGCCCTCAGCCGGGCAAGTTATCGCAAAATGATTCAAAACCTCTGGTGGGCGGCGGGCTACAACATTGTGGCGCTTCCTCTTGCTGCCGGTGTGTTGGCCCCTATCGGGATCAGTCTTTCCCCGGCGGTGGGCGCGTTGCTGATGTCGCTTAGCACGGTGGTCGTGGCCGTCAACGCTCAACTGCTGCGGCGCGCCGCGCTGTAAGCGGGTGTGCTGGAAGGCGACTTCCTGCTTTTGAGGGTGGCCGCCTCGGTGATGATAGCCGTGTTTTCCCAGAAAGGATTTCTTATGTCTCAACTGACACGACGCGATTTTCTCAAACTGCTGGGCATAGGCACCGTGACTGCTGCCGCCGGAGGGGCTTTATGGAGCCGCCTGCGCAGCAGCAACCCGCAGGGCACGCCCGTGCCTTCTGCTCAGCCTACCCTGAGCGGCGCCCCGGATGTGGACGTGGCCCTGCGGGCGCTGCCCGATGAGGTTTCCATTTTCTCCGGCAAGCCCACGCAGGTGTGGCGCTTTCAGGGGCAGGTGCTCAGCGGCTCGCCCGAAGCCTTGCAGGTCATTCCCAAGACGTACCTTGGGCCTGTCTTCCACCTGAAGCGCGGGCAGCGGGTGCGGGTGCGCTTCAGCCACGACCTTCCCGAAACCTCCATCGTCCACTGGCACGGCCTGCACGTGCCCGAAAAGGACGACGGGCACCCCCGTTTCGTGATTCCCAAGGGCCAAACTTACACCTACGATTTCACGGTGCGCGACCGGGCCGGGACGTACTGGTATCACCCCCACCCGCATGGGCGCACTGGCCCGGAGGTCTACCGCGGCATGGCGGGGTTGTTCATCGTTTCCGACGATGAAGAACAGGCGTTGGGGCTGCCATCCGGCGACTACGACATCCCCCTGGTGCTACAAGACCGCCGTTTTGACAGCAACAATCAACTGGTGTATTTGCAAAATGGCCGCATGGAGCAGATGACCGGCTTTTTGGGCAACACCATGCTGGTGAACGGCCAGCCCGACTTTGTGCTGCCCGTGGGAACGCGCCCTTATCGGCTGCGTTTGCTCAACGGCTCGAATGCGCGCATTTACAAACTGGCGTGGGAAGACGGCACCCCGCTGACGGTCATTGGCACCGACGGCGGCCTGCTGGAAAAACCGCTCCAGAAAGCCTTTGTCACCCTGGCTCCGGCGCAACGCATTGAACTGTGGGTAGACTTCTCACAAGTGCCGGTGGGCACGCGCCTGCGCATGTTGAGCCTCACTCACGGCGCCCCCGGCGGGCAGAGCACTTTCCCTGTTTTCACGGTAGAAGTGGCCCGCAAGGAGAAATCCGATGCCCGGCTGCCCGAGCGCCTGAGCACCATCGTGCCTTACCGCGAGCAAGATGCTGCCAACGCGGCTTCCCCCCGCACCTTCACCCTCGCCATGCAAATGGGGCAGGGATGGACGATCAACGGGCGCACGTTCCAAATGACCGCGGTGGCTTCCGACGAAGTGGTGCGGTTGGGCGACCTGGAAGTCTGGTCGTTCATCAACCAGCCCGCCGGCGGTGGCATGATGGGCGGCGGCATGAGCATTCCCCACCCCATGCACGTGCACGACTTGCAATTCCAGATTTTGCGCCGCACCGTCGATTCCCGCTGGCGCTCTCTGTGGGATACCCTTGCTCCCGGTTTTGTGGATGCAGGATGGCACGACACGGTGCTGGTGATGCCCGGCGAGCGGGTGGATATTCTGCTCAAGTTCCAGGATTTTGAGGGGCTTTTCCTCTACCACTGCCATAACCTGGAGCACGAAGACATGGGGATGATGCGCAATTATCGGGTGAAGGCGTAAAATTAGGGAAGGAGAACCCCTCGCGGGGCAGGCTGTGGGCCGCTGTGCGAGGGGTTGACCGATCGTTTGCGGAAGCAAAGAGTTCACAGTTTTCAGGAGGAAAACACAATGGAAATCAAAGCCACAAAGAACGGCCCCTATCTGGTTCCCGGCCCGGTGACCTACACCGATGCCGAAGGCCACGAGCACACCGCCGAAGGTAAGGTGATTGCGCTGTGCCGCTGCGGTCATTCGGCCAACAAGCCGTTTTGCGACAGTGCACACCGCAAGATGGGCTTCGAGGCTGAGGAAGTGGTGCTGAAGCTCTCATAAGCCGAAAGGCGCGCTTGATCTGAAATTGAGGCTCTTGTAATCGGCGCGGCGGCAATCGGCTGCTGAACGCCGGCGGTGCTCGCGGGTTGGTGGGGCGCGGCGTGTTACCGACTGTCCTTTTGCGCCGCGGCCTGCCTGCCGCGGCAGGGGGGCAGGTTCCGCAATCGAGGTTTGTTAGAGTTTTCTAAAAACCCGCGCCACGGCCTCCTGCGCGGCCCGCTTTGGAGTATACTTTTTGCGGGCAAACTGGGGACTGCCTGAATTTCTATGACAAATGTATGATTTTTTACCGCCCTGTGGTAAAATGGAGCCGCTTTTTGCCGAGGGGCAAAAAGTTGTTTTCTTATTTGACCCTATTTCCCGTGGAGGCTTTGAAAGATGGCTGAACGTTTGTTGGACGACCAAATCGTGGAACAGGTCCGCGATGTGTTTTCTTCGATGAAGCATGATGTGGCCCTGGTGCATTTCACCACCACCCGCAGCGACTGCATGTACTGCGAAGAAACCAAGCAGTTGCTGGAAGAGATTGCTCCCCTTTCCGACAAGTTGCACCTGGAAGTGTATGACATCGAAGCCGATGCCGAAAAGGCCAAGGCTTACAACATTGACAAAACGCCGGCGACGGTGGTCGCGGCTTATGACAACGGCGAAATCAAAGATTTCGGCATCCGCTATTTCGGCATTCCTTCCGGCCACGAGTTCAGTTCGCTGATTCAGGATATCCTGACTGTCTCCGAGCGCGACTCTGGCCTGAAGCCCGAAACGCGCGAGTTCCTCAAGAGCCTGACCGAGCCGGTGCATTTGCAGGTGTTCGTCACGCCGACCTGCCCTTACTGCCCGCGCGCCGTGACCCTCACCCACCGCATGGCGCTGGAAAGCGACAAAGTGGTGGCCGACATGATCGAGGCGATGGAATTCAACGAACTTTCCAACGAATATGGCGTGAGCGGCGTGCCGCACACCGACATCAACCACCACAAAGGCACGGTGGTCGGTGCCGTGCCGGAAGAGCACTTTGTTGCTGAAATCCGCCGCGTGTTGGGGATGTAACCTGCCAGGGTGTTCCCCGCACGGCGGCTTCCTGCAAGGAGGTGCCATGGCTGCGGAAAAGAAAAAATATCCGCGGGTGATCATCTTTACAACGCCCACCTGCCCGCACTGTCGCGCGGCCAAGCGCTACTTGCGGGCCCGTGGGGTGCCGTTCAAAGATGTGGATGTCTCCCGCGACCACGCGGCGGCCCGTGATATGGTGCGCCGCAGTGGGCAAAGCGGTGTGCCTGTGTTGGATATTGGCGGTAAGATTGTGGTTGGCTTCAACCGCGCCAAAATCGATCGCCTGTTAGGCCTACGCTGAGCCTATACCACCTCCCCTCGCTGCGGCGGGAGGAGGTGTTTTTTTACCGGAGGAACGCATGGCAAGCCTCAAGATCGCAGTAGCCACGCCCGACGGCGAGCATTTGAGCCCCCACTTTGGGGAAACACCGTGGTACGAGGTTTTTACCGTGGAAGATGGGCAAATCGTGGCCCGTGAGCGGCGCGCGAAGCCCCACCACAGCCACGACCACGACCATGATGACCACCACACCCCCGGCATGGGGCGCGGTGGGCAGCATTTCTTCGAGCCCATTCGCGATTGTCAGGTTTTGATTGTCGGCGGCATGGGGCGGCCAGCCTATGAGTGGGCGCGCACCTTGGGGCTGGAAGTCATCCCCACTAAGGGCGCCGTGGAAGAAGTTGTGCGTGCGTACCTGGCGGGCACCCTGCAAGCCGATATGCGTCGCGTCCACCGGGCGGTGGGCGGCCACCATCACTAAGCGGCGAGGTAGCGCAGTGCCTGCGCGTTGGAAGGCGTTGTTGGGAGCGTTGGCCGGTATCTTACTGGTGGCGGGCGGGGTGGCAGCAGCCCTTTACCTGCCGCGCCACATGGAAGCCGCGGAGCCTTCGGCGGTGCCGCTTGCCGTGGACTTCCCCGCCCCCGACCTGCACCTCACCACGCTGGACGGCCAGAAAATCGCCCTGAGCGACTTTCGGGGCAGGGTGGTGCTGGTCAACAACTGGGCTACCTGGTGCCCGCCTTGCCGGGACGAAATGCCTACCCTCGACGCCTATTACCGCGCCCATGCCGATGAAGGGCTGGTGCTGATTGCCATCGCCGCGCATGAGTACCCCTTTGAAATTCGGGATTTCCTGAAAAAGCACGATTGGCACCTTGCCTTTCTCATCGCGCCCGACCCCCAGGAGCAGGCGATGACCGCCTTCCATCAGACCCACCTGCCTGCCTCGTACGTCGTGGACCGGGATGGCACGGTGCGGCTGATGTGGGTGGGCGCGATTAGCCGCAAAATGTTGGAAAAGTTCGTGACACCCCTTTTGGAGAAGTGAAAATGGATGCCAAAGTGACTCTCTTGCAGCGCATGACCTTTGACGCCACGGCCAGTTATTCCAACTTCCATGTCATTCTCGACACCGTGCCAGCCGTGGGTGGTGATGAGCGGGGCTTCCAGCCAATGGAACTGATGCTGGTCTCGCTGTTGGGCTGCACGGCGATGGATGTGATTTCCATCCTGCGCAAGAAGCGGCAGGAAGTCACCGCCTTTGAAGTGAAAGGCCACGCCGAACGCGCCGACCAGCACCCCAAGGTATTCACCCACATCACCATCGAATATCACGTCACCGGCAAGAATGTGGATGAGAAAGCCGTGGTGCGTTCCATTGAGCTTTCGGCTGTTCGCTACTGCCCGGCGCAGGGCATGTTGGCCAAGGTGGTGCCCATTCAGTTGAAATATTTCATCTACGAAGATACCCCTACAGGCCCTCAACTGGTCAAGGAAGGCGAATACACCCGCCCCGAAGAAGCGTAAAGCCCCCCATCCGTTCCCCCGCCCCGAAGATTTTCCCTTCGGGGCTTTGTTTACGCTGCTTTAACTAACTTGTGCTAAGATAGAAGTAGCAATGCCCGCGTTTCTTCGGCAGATGACAAGGAGGTTCTATGAGCGCCGAGCTGCAGATTTACACCAAGAACCTGGAACTCACCGACCGGTTGCGGGAACAGGTGGAAAAGAAAGTGCCCAAACTTGCCCGCTACATCCAGAGCATTCAATCGATGCGGGTGGACTTGAAACACGAGCCATCGGCACGGAATGCGCAAGACCGTTACGTCGCGCAGATTACCGTGCGTGGCAAGCGCTTCATCTTGCGGGCGGAAGAGCGGGCTGATGACATCCTCACGGCGCTCAACGCCGCGCTGGATAACATGCAAAGGCGCATTCGCCGTTACAAAGGGCGCCATTATCGCGATCGCGGCGAAGAGCCAGCCCCCGCGTGGGAGACGGAAGAAGCCCCAGAGGAACCTGTCATCGCCCGCCGCAAACGCTTCGCCCTCATCCCGATGGACGAGCGCGAAGCCATCGAACAGATGGAACTGCTGGGCCATAGCTTCTTCGTGTTCTACAACGCCAACACCGATAGCGTCAATGTGCTTTACCGCCGGCGAGATGGCACTTACGGTCTGATCGAACCGGAACTCGGCTGACCTTGCACGTGAACGGGAAACATCAGGCCGCCCCGAAATCTCGGGGCGGCTTTTGAATTGCCTGACCGGAGCGTTTTGTGCTGAACGGGGCCTCTTGCGAACAGTGTGCCCTCGCGCGCAGGGCCGCAGCGAAGCAACGAAGCCGAAGTGCCTGCACTGAGCCGTGCCGAAGTGCGAAACGCTGCCAGAGATTTACCCGAAACTCTGCCGGGTTAGCTGAGGTAATCGCGCAAGTGCCGGTTGAGGGCAGGGTGGCGCAGTTTGCGCAGCGCCTTGGCTTCAATTTGGCGCACCCGCTCGCGGGTGACGTTGAAATATTGCCCGACTTCTTCCAGGGTGTGAGATTTGCCATCCAGCAGGCCAAAGCGCAGTTCCAGCACTTGCCGCTCGCGTTCGGTCAGGGCGGCCAGGGCGTGTTGCACCTGCTCGCGCAACATGCTGCGGGTGGCCTGGTCGAGGGGGTGCGGCGTGTCGGTGTCTTCCACGAAGTCGCCCACGGTGTTGTTGTCTTCGTCGCCGACGGTGTTTTCCAGCGAAATGGGCTCTTCGGTCGAGCGGAAGACCTTGCGCACCTTGCCAATGGCAAAGCGCCAGCGTTGTTCCAAATGAGGCGGCAGGGGCTGCTCTGCCTGCAGGGCCGCGCGGATGGCTTCGGCTTCTTGGGGGGTGAGGTAGTTGCTCTCAAGGGCGATTTCTTCCAGCGTGGGGTCGCGCCCCAACTTTTGCGTCAGCCGCCGCTGGATTTTCCGCAGTTTTTGCAGCGCTTCGATCATGTGGACGGGCACGCGGATGGTGCGCGCCTGGTCGGCGATGGCGCGGGTCACGGCCTGGCGAATCCACCACGTGGCGTAGGTGCTGAATTTGTAGCCGCGCGCCGGGTCGAACTTATCGATTGCGCGCAGCAGGCCAATGTTGCCTTCCTGAATCAGGTCGAGCATGGGCACACCGCGGTCGAGGTAGCGCTTGGCGACGCTGACGACCAACCGCAGGTTGGCGCGCACCAAAGCCGTGCGCGCGGCTTCGGCGCGCTGCTCGAGGGCTTCCATCTCGGCGCGCAGGGTGTCTTCGTCGGGCAGGTAGCGGCGGAAGGTGCGGTCGGAAGGCAGGTGGCCGTGTTTTTCATGGAAGGCGGCCAGCCGCTCGGTGGTGGTTTCGGGCAGGGCATAAAGCGCCGAGAAGACGGAGACGATGTGCGCCGCGACGCCATCCCAAAACGGGTCTTTGCCCCAGGCGCCGTTGTTGAGGTAAGCGCGGGTGTAAGAAGGCGTGTCGCTCTGCCAGGTGTGGTGGAGCATGCGGGCTTCGGCAGCCATGAGCGAAAAATCGGGGGCTTCGCAGCCCCACCGGGCGACGTCTTCCAGCGCGCGCTGCCAGGCCGTGCGCATTTCGGTGTAAAGGGCGCAATACAGCCGGGCGGGGGCGTTTTCCGGCTGGCGGCGGCGGGCTTTGGGGTGCGATTGCAGCCAGCGGATGCGCTTGTGCGCGGCCAGCATCACTGCCAGCCAGAATTCCTGGTCGGCGTTCAGCAGCGCCGTTTGGCCGATTTCCCGCAGGTAGAGGTAAATCGGGTCGCTTTCCAGTTCCTCATCGGGGAAGGTCGGCGTTTCGGCTTCAGGTTCTTCGGCGGCTTCAGGAATCTCGGGCGGGTTCCAGAAGTCTTCTGCGGTCATGGCGGTTCCCTTTGAGGTCAGTGTGCAGCGGGCAGGTGCAGCCCTTCTTTGAGAGCGCGGTCGAGCAGCCCGCGGTGGCGGATGGCTTCGATCAGCCGCTCCTGATAGAGCGGGGTTTCATCTTCGGCGGCGCTTTCGAGCAGAAAGCGCAGTTCGTCGAGGGCACGATTGACTTGCTCCCGTCGCAGGCGGAGCAGGGCATGGAGCAGGGCGGGGGTGTATTGCTCAGCGTTGAGGGCGGCGGTGGCTGCCAGGCAGCGCTCGGCTTCGGCGTGCAGTTCGGTGGGCAGGCGCAGCACCAGGTCGTCTTGCGGCTCGCGGTCTTCCTGTTCGGTGGCGGCGAGCACGGCCTCGAAGAGCAGCCGGTGGGGTGCGGCGGGGAAATCGGCCGCGCGCAGGGGCTGCATTTCGTGGGCGCGCAGCCAGCGGTCGGCGCGAAAGCGCAAATGGGGGGCGCGTAGCAGCAGGCCCAGCACCTGACGGGAAAGGCTGGCAAGCAGCGCAGGGGTGCGGGAGGGCGCCGCAGCCGACGTTTGGGCTTTTGTGGGGCGTTGGGCGGTGGAAGCCCCTCTGGCAGGCGTGCGGCGCTGCACTGGCTTGCGCCTGCGTTGCGGAGGACGCCATGCCAGCAGCGTATCTTCATCCACCCGCAGCAGGGCGGAAAGTTTTTGCAGGTAGGTCTTTTGCTCGATGGGGTTAGCCACTTCGTAAATCAGCGGCAGCACCTGCTCGGCGAGGTCAGATTTGGCTTTCGGGTCATCCAAATCCATGTCGGCGGCCAGGGTGTGCATCACGAAAAGGATGATCGGCTGCGCCGAGGCCAGGATGCGCTCCCACGCCGCCGGGTCGGCTAAGGCAATTTCGTCGGGGTCTTGCCCTTCGGGCAGCAGCGCCACCCGCAAGTCGGCCTTCAGACGGCTTTCCTGGCGTAACAGCCCTTGCGGGTCGAGGCGGAAGCCGCTGGCTTCCCGCAGGGCTTCGCGCGCCACTTCCATGCTGCGCAGGGTGGCGCGAATGCCGGCCGCATCGGGGTCGAGCGCCAACACCATGTGGCGGGTGTAGCGCTTGAGGGTGCGCAACTGGCCTTCGTTCAGGGCCACGCCCATCGGCGAAACCGCGTTGGGGAAGCCGGCCTGGTAAAGGCCAATGACATCCATGTAGCCTTCCACAATGACCACCTGATCGCGCTGGCGGATGGCTTTGCCCGCTTTGTCCAGGCCGTAGAGCAGGCGGCTTTTGTCGAAGATCTCGGTTTGGGGCGAGTTGAGGTATTTGGGAATGCCGTCAGGGTCGAGGGTGCGGGCGCCAAAGCCCACCGCGCGGCCACGCGCATCGCGGATGGGGAACATCACCCGGTGGCGGAAACGGTCGTAAATGCGCCCGTCGTCGCGTTGAGTGAGCAAACCGGCGGCCAGCAGATCGTCGTCGGTGTAGCCTTTGCCGGTGAAATACTTGCGGGCGGCTTCCCACGCGTGGGGGGCGTAGCCGAGGCCAAAGGCTTCGATGGTTTCGTCGGTGAGGCCGCGCTTGTGCAGATAATCGAGGGCCTGCTTGCCCGCGGGGGTGTGCAGGTGGTGGCGGTAGAAGGCCACGGCTTCTTCCATCAGGTCGTAGAGGCGCTGGTGGGCTTCCCGCTCGGCGGCGTCTTCGGCGCGGCGCGGCTCCAAAGTCACGCCGGCGCGCTCGGCAAGGTGCTCGAGGGCCTGGCGGAAATCCCAGCCTTCGCGTTTCATCACGAACGTGAAAATATCGCCGCCTTCGTTGCAGCCGAAGCAGCGCCACGTGCCGGTTTCCGGGAAGACCACGAACGCGGGCGTGCGCTTGTTATCGTGGAAGGGGCAAAAGCCGATGTAGTTCTTGCCCGTGCGGCGCAGGTCCACGGTTTCGGAAACGATATCGACAATGTCGAGGCGGTTTTTGATTTCCTCTACGGCATCCATCGTCACCCTCGTGGGGGATGGGGTAGTGGCATTATACACGCGAATGGCCGAAAAGCGGGCGATGTCGCGCAGGGGGCGTTTGTTTCGCATTCGGGGTATAATGGCAGCATGTTGATGCGTCGATGGCGTTGGGCTTTACTTTTGTTGGCGCTGGCGGCGGTGGCGACTTTGGCCCGTCAGCCGGCCGCGGCGCGCGTGCCCGCGGTGCTGACGCCTTTCCCTACCCCTACCCCGGGGGCCGATGGTGTCATTCGCTACAAGGTGCAGCCGGGCGATACCCTCTGGCGGGTGGCAGCCATTGCCAAAGTGTCGGTGGATGAACTGCGCGCGCTCAACAATCTGCGCCCCGACCAGCCTCTTCAGCCGGGTCAGATTTTGATTTTGGGGGTAGGCGTTTCAGAAAAACCGACGCCCACACTGCAGCCCGGCGCGCCCCCCACGGTCACGCCGACGCCCACCCCTGAGCCGGGGGTTGGCACGCTTTGTGTACTGCTCTATGACGACGAAAACGGCAATGGCCTCTACGAGGAAGATACCGAGCGCCCGCTGGCGGGCGGCGCGGTGAGCGTGACCACCCGGGTGGGCTCGGTTTCCCTCACGGCGACCACCAACGCCAAAGATTTCGTCTGCTTCGACGACCTCAAAGAAGGCAAGTATATCGTCACGATTGGCGTGCCGAAAGATTACAACCCGACTACTGCTCCCAATGTGACCCTCACGCTGCGGCCGGGCGACACCACTTATGTCACCTTCGGGGCGCAGCGGGCTGCCCCCGCCACCACGACCGCCACGCCGAAACGCAAATCGCCCTTGCTGGGCATCGTGGGCTTTGTTTTCCTGCTGGGCGGTGTGGGGCTATGGGTGTTCGCCGCCCGTCGCATGCGAGGGCGGTAAGGCCAGTCTGCTATGTGGCAACATCGCCTCTTTATTCTCAACCGACAACAAGGCCTGCCGGCAGGCGACCTGCCGGGGGTGGCTCTTTACCTGCCTCTTAAACGCGCCCACCGCATGCGCCGGCGGGATGCGTTGCTGATTTATCTGCACCAGGAAGGCAACGCGCCGTTGGGGGAGAAGGACCAGCGCGCCCTGCTGGAAAAACTGGCCGGGCGTTATTTCACGTTGAACGGCTCGGTCACCGCGGCAATGAAGGAACTCGCCAACGCACTGAACGCTTTTTTCCTCAACCGCAACCGTAAACTCACGCCTCACGGTAAACACGCGCTTGGCTGGTTGACCCTGGCCGTGTGGCGCGGCAACAACCTTTACCTGGCCCTTTCAGGCCCCATGCACGCCGCGGTGCTGGGCGAGACGGTGACTCATTACCACGACCCGCAGGTCAGCGGCCGCGGGCTGGGGGTGGGCCGTGCGGCGCGGCTTTATTTCGCCAGCGCCGCCGTGCAGCCGGGCGATGTGCTGCTGATCGCACCTCATTTCCCTGCTGCGTGGGATGCACGGGTGCTGCGCCTGGAAGCCAGCCGGAAAATCTCGCCTTTGTTGCGGCGGTTGGTGGCTTACGGTGGTGCCCAGCAGGAGAGCGCCATTGTGCAGGTGCGCCCCGGCGAGCCGGAGGTGCGCCGCACGGTGTTGACGGCAGGTGCCGCGGCCATGCCGGCGGCGCTTGAAGGTTCGGCCCCTGCCCCTGCGGAAAGCCCCGCAGCTCAGGCGCCGGCCGTGCCCCCGCAGCCAGAAGAGGCTGCACCTGGCCTTGCCCCTGCCTCGGAAGCGCCAGGAAGCCCCCCTCTGCCTGTGGAAGCAGCAGCCTCCCCGCCGCCTTCGCCGCGGCCCCAAAAAGCCGCGGCGCCTGAAGGGCCGCCTTCCCCTGGGCCTGCGGTTTCCCGCGGGGCGCCGTCGGCGTCACCCCCCGCGGGCACGGGCACCAGGCCGCAGCCGCGCGAGCGGCGCATTCCCCTGGCCGGGCAGGCGCGGGCTGCTTTCACTGCCGCTGGTGAAGGCCTCCGGCGGGGGCTGGCGGCGCTTTGGCGCGCCGGCGAGGGGCTGGTCGAAGGGTTCCGTAAGGTGGCTTCCCAGGGGCTTTCCACTTCGGCCGATGAGGTGTTTGCCCTGCCCCGCTCGTTCATGGCGCTCACCGCGGTGGCGGTGCCGCTGGTGGTGGTGACGATTGCCGTGGTGGTCTTTGTGCGCCGGGGACGCTTGCAGCAGTATCAGGCTTATTTCGCGCTGGCGCAAACTGAAGCGCAGCAGGCGGAAACGATTAAAGAGCCGGTCACCCGCCGCAACGCGTTGGTGGAGGCATTGCACGATATCGAGGCCGCCGAGACCTACCACCGCACGGCAGATTCCGAGGCGCTGCGCGAGCGCATCACCCAGGCGCTCGACCAGTTGGATGGGGTGCAGCGGGTGGATTTCCAGCCGGTTTCTGACCGTTTGCCTGCGGCAAGCCCGGTGCTACGGCTGCTTTTCCAGGGCGCTGACCTCTATGCCCTGACCGAGAACGGGCATGTCTATCATTACCAGGTGCGCGGCCAGCATTACATTCTCGATCGCGACTTCCAGTGTGGGCCGGGTGAGTATGGCGGCGGATCATTGCAGGTAGGGCCGTTGGTAGATGCCGCGTTGTTCAGCCGTCAACTGCAGCCGGAAGCGTATAGCATCGTGGGCATCGACGCGGTCGGGCACGGTGTGCTCTGTGGCCCCCAGCGGGAAACCTCGGGTTTCGTGCTGCCCCCTGCGACGCCTACGAACTGGCAGCGCCCGACGCGTGTGGCTTACCAGGATGGCGATCTCTACATCCTCGACCCCGTTGCCAAGACGGTGGAAGTGGTTTCGATGGATGGTGGCGGGGAATTCAGCGGCACGCCGTACAATTACTTCACCCAGGGCGCACCCGCAGGCATGGAGACCGCCATTGAAATGGCGGTGCAGCGCGGCGGGCTGTATTTGCTGCATGCCGATGGGCAAATGACCCGCTGCGAAGAGGCTTCTGGCAACGCGGTGAAGTGCAAAGCCTTGCTTTACAACGATACCCGCCCGGGGCGCGCCTCCGGGCCGGTGATGCCCAATACGCGTTTTTCGCAAATTGTGTTGGCTTCTGCGCCCGACCCTTCGCTCTACATGCTCGACGCGGCGTCGGGGGCTGTGTATCGTTTTTCGTACCAGTTGCAATTTGTGACACAATACCGACCTGCTCAGCCGCTTCCGGCTGAAATCACGGCCTTTGCCGTGGACCCGGAAACGCAGACGCTGTTCGTCGCGGCGGGCGGGCGAATTTATCAGGGTTCCCTGCGATAGATGTGCACGTTCTTCTCCTTCGTCCTTGATGTGTTGGCCGCACTGGGGGTGGTGCTGTTTGGCTGGTTTGGGCGGTTGTTCCTTTTTCAGCCAGCCCGCTACCTGCGGGCTTTTGCTTCCCTGCGGTTGGAGAATTTTCAGCGCTGGGGGCTGAGTGAGGAAGAAATCGCCCGGCGTCCGCCGGCGGTGTTGATGCGCTGGCTCACGCGAAAGCCTTACCGCCAGTGGCTGGAAAGCCTGGCGCGCGAGCCTGAGCGCCATCGCGCCTTGCTGGTGTTGGTGCGGCTGTATGGCGTCGGGCTGGCGGTGGTGGGGCTGGCAATGCTGGCCGCGTTGCTGCTGACTTTGCCGGTGCAGGTAAGGGCTTGTTTTTGAGTTTTCCCCGTTGAGATGTGGAAAACCTCCGGTTTGCCTGTGGAAAACTCGCGCGAGGCGGGGAAAACTCGGCCAGGTTGGGGAAAACGCCTCCGCCATCGGGGAGAACGCCGGGAAAATGGAAGGAAAAGCCGGGGAAATCTCCCCTGGGGCATGGTACGGCTGTTTGGGCTTTGTGCTACAATCAAAGTGTTCGTAGCCTGCATTGCGGCGTAGAAGGGCTGGCATCCGCAATGCAGGTTTTGCAGAATCCGCAGCATTTGTACTTTGGAGGAGGGAACGATGAACTGGAAGGATTTCCTGGCTTTCCGCCGCATGGTCACGCCGATCATCATTCAGGTCATTTTTTGGATTGGCGTGGTTGGTGTCATTCTGGGCGGCATCGTGGGCTTCTTTTCAATGCTCATCACGGGTATCAGCCAAGGGGAAGCGATGTCCATCTTGGGCGCTTTGATTGGCGTGCCACTGATGACGATTGTAGGCCTGTTGCTGGTGCGGCTTTACACCGAACTGCTCATTGTGATTTTCCGCATCAACGATACCCTCACCGACATCAAGAACCTGTTGGAAGAGCGCCGACAGGCCTGAGTGAAAGCGGGGCGCTCTCTCGCGCCTGCGCGGGGGAGCGCCCTGTCGCGGGGGCGAGGTAACGGCAAGGCAAATCCGAAGGAGGCTTCTTTGATCAAGCCATTGGCAGGCAAACGGGTGGTTTTGGGGGTTTGTGGTTCTGTGGCGGTCTACAAGGCCGCTTTTGTGGCTTCGCGGCTGGCACAATTAGGTGCAACAGTCACCACCGTGTTGACCGACGCGGGGGCGCGTTTTGTGGCGCCGCTGACCTTTCAGTCGGTGACCGGCGCGCCAGCCTACACAGATGCTGACTTGTGGGGGCAGGGAGGGCACGTGCTGCATGTGGGGCTGGGGCACGCGGCCGATCTGGTGGTGATTGCCCCTGCCACGGCCAACACCCTCGCCAAACTGGCCCACGGCCAGGCCGACAACCTCCTGACACTGACCGCCCTCAGCACCACCGCCCCCCTCCTCATCGCCCCGGCGATGGACGGCGGCATGTTCGCCCACCCCACCACCCAGGCCAACCTGGAAACGCTGAAGGCGCGCGGCGCGCATATCCTTGGCCCGGCGGAAGGCCACCTGGCTTCCGGCCTGACGGGCAAGGGGCGTATGGTGGAACCGGAGGCTATCATCGGCCAGGCGCGCTACCTGTTGACCCGCTCAGGCCCCTTGCAGGGGAAGCACGTTGTCGTCACCGCGGGGGGGACGCAAGAGCCCATTGACCCCGTGCGCGTGGTCGCCAACCGCTCTTCCGGCAAGCAAGGGTTCGCATTGGCGCAGGCCGCGCTGGATTTCGGTGCAGAAGTGACCCTGGTCAGCGGCCCCACGGCTCTGCCGACGCCCGGCGGCGCCCGGCGGGTGGACGTGCGCACCGCCGCGGAGATGCAGGAAGCCATCTTCCGCCACCTGGACGAAGCCGACATGCTGCTGATGGCCGCCGCCGTGGCCGACTACCGCCCCGAAGCCCCCGCCGGGCACAAAATCAAAAAAGGCCGTGACCGCTGGGAACTCCCCCTGACCCGCACCACCGACATCCTTGCCACCCTGGCCAGCCGCCGTGCCGATTTCCCCCGCCTGCGCCTCGTGGTCGGCTTCGCAGCCGAAAGCCACGACCTGCTGGAAAACGCCCGCCACAAACTGCAAGCCAAGCGGATGGATCTCATCGTCGCCAACGATATCACCGCCCCCCAGGCCGGTTTTGCCGTCGACACCAACAAGGTGACGCTGCTCTACGCCGACGGCCTGCAGGAAGCCCTTCCGCTGATGAGCAAAGCCGAAGTGGCCCACGCGGTGCTGCTGCGGGCGTTAGTGTTGCTGGAAGACGGCCTGCTGGGCCACCTGACCCCGCGCCGCGCCTGGGAACGCGCCCAGCCCGAAGGGGCCTACGCCCCCCCTTCGCTGGAAAACGAGGGCTTCATTCACCTTTCCCGCCTCGACCAGATTCCACGGGTACGGGCACGTTTCTACGCCGGTCGGGACGACCTGCTACTGCTCAAGATCCGCTTTGCTGCCATTGCCGACCACCTGCGCTGGGAAGCCGCCGACGGCGAAGTCTTTCCCCACCTCTACGCCCCCCTGCCGCTGGAAGCCGTGGCCGCGGTGGAAGCCATACCATAAAGGGAAACCGCCCGATGCGCAGCGTTTCTTTGACAACTTTGCTTTCTTCCCTTAAAATACCACCCGCTTGCCTTGAACCAACCTCGCGTGAAATGCGAGCAATCTTATCACGGAAGGGGTCTTCCCATGAAAGAGTACACGACCGAAAAGATCCGCAACATCGCTCTGGTTTCCCACAGCAGTGCGGGCAAGACCATGCTCGCCGAGGCACTGCTGCATTTTACCGGCGCAACCACCCGTCTGGGGAGCATCAAAGACGGCTCCACCGTTTCCGACTTCGAAGAAGAGGAAATCCGCCGTGGGTTGTCCCTTTCCACTGCCCTCATTCCGGTGGAATACCAAGACCACAAAATCAACCTGCTGGATACCCCCGGCTACACCGACTTCGTCGGTGAGGTGATTTCCGCCCTCTACGTGGCCGATGGCGCGGTGGTGCTGGTGGATGCGGTGGCTGGCATCGAGGTCGGCACCGAAGTCGCGTGGTCTTACGCCGACAAGTTTGGCCGCCCGCGCTTCCTGCTCATCAACAAGATGGACCGCGACAACGCCAACTTCCAGAAAATGCTCACCCAGGCGCAGGAAACCTTCGACGCCCGCTTCATTCCGGTACAACTGCCGTGGGGTGAAGGGGAAGCCTTCCAGGGCGTGATCGACCTGCTGAGCATGAAAGCCTACGCGGGCGCAGGCACCGAAGCGCAAGACATTCCCGCCGAACTGGCCGACGCGGCCGAGGAAGCCCGCATGGCGCTGGTGGAAGCCGCCGCCGAGGGCGACGACAGCCTGCTGGAAAAATACCTGGAAGGCGAAGAACTGACCGCCGACGAGGTGGTGCGGGGCCTGAAAGCCGTGGTGATGAGCGGCGATTACGTGCCCGTGTTTGTGGCCGCGGGCGAAAAGGAAATTGGCCTCGCGCCGCTGCTGGAAGCCATGATTGCCCTGATGCCTTCCCCCGCGGAAGCACCTGCCCTGCCCGCGGAAAACGCCAAAGGCGAGCCAGTGGGACTCACCGCGGACGACAGCGGCCCCCTCGCCGCCTACGTCTGGAAGACCACCGCCGATCCCTTCGTGGGCAAGATCACCTACTTCAAGGTGGTTTCCGGCACCCTGCATTCCGACACGCGCGTCTGGAACGCTAACAAGAACACCGAAGAGCGGCTGGGCACCTTGCACATCCTGCGCGGCAAAGAACAGATTGCCGTCAAGGTGCTGCATGCCGGCGACCTGGGCACTGTGCCCAAACTGAGCGAAACCGGCACCGGCGACACCCTCTGCGACAAGGGCAACCCCATCAAAATTGCCATGCCCGAATACCCCACCGCCCTCTACCGCGTCGCGGTGGTGCCTCAATCGCAGTCCGATTCCACCAAACTCGGCTCTACCCTCACCCGCCTGTGCGAAGAAGACCCCACCCTCTCGTGGTATCAGGACGGCTCCACCAAGCAGACCATCTTGCAGGGCATGGGAGACCAGCACATTGACGTCGCCATCCGCAAGGCCAAGACCAAGTTCCAGCTCAACCTCGACACCGCGGAGCCGAAAGTGCCCTACCGCGAAACCATCACCAAGAAGGGGCAGGCGCAATACCGCCACAAGAAGCAGACCGGCGGCGCGGGCCAGTTCGCGGAAGTGCACATGCGGGTGGAACCCAACCCCGAAAGCGACTACGACTTCGCGTGGGAAGTCTTCGGCGGCGCGATTTCGTCCAGTTTCCAGCCTTCCATCGAGAAGGGCATCAAGAACGTCATGAAGCAGGGCGTGATTGCCGGTTATCCGGTGGTCAATGTGAAAATCGCGGTCTTCGACGGCAAGGAACACCCCGTGGACTCCAAGCCGGTGGCTTTTGAGATCGCCTCGCGGGAGGCCTTCAAACTGGCCTTCCAGGACGCCGGCCCCGTGCTGCTGGAGCCGATTTACAAAGTGCGCATCACCGTGCCCGAAAGCAATATGGGCGATGTGCTCGGCGACCTGAATACCCGTCGCGCCCGGGTGCAGGGCATGGACACGGAAAAAGGCCGCTCGGTGATTACCGCTGAGGTGCCTTTGGCCGAGATGCTGCGCTACACCACCGACCTGCGCTCGCTCACCGGCGGCCGCGGCGTGTTCGAAATGGAATTTTCGCACTACGAGAAAGTGCCCGCTCACCTGCAGCAGGAAATCATCGCCGAGCGCCAGCGCGAACTGGCCGAAGAAAAATAACTCCCGGCGAAGGCTGACAGAAAACGAAACGCTCCCCCCAACCACCGGGGGGAGCGTCGTTTTTGGGACCTGTTCAGCCTCTGACGGCATGCCAAAGCACGCTGGAGGGCGGAATGGATTTCATAGAGGCGCGCGGCAAGGGTGTCATCCCTCTCCGTCTCCTTCTTCCCCGAACAGCCGCAGCCATTCATCCAGTTCCTCATCGGAAAGTGCCGCGGGTTTTTCTTCACCCGCGGCGGCGCTGGAAGGCGCGCCCAGTTCGGCGGCAAATGCTTGGGAATCCACCACCCGCGCCCCGGCCCAACGCGCCTCTCGCTGCACCTCATGGTCGGAAGAAACCACCACCCAGTTGCGGGCCTGCTTTCCCAGTTTCCGCACCCGCGCGGCGATGGCCTGGTCGGCCGTGCGGCCTTCCCGCACGAACACCGCGGTGACCGCACCAAAACGCCGCCTGCCCGCGTGCCCCGGCGCGGCGCGGTCGAAGTACACCTCAGCACGGGTGTTACGGCGGGCGCAGTAGCGTTGCAGCCGTTCCACCAGACGCATTTCGTCGTTGGGGTCGCGCAGGCTCAGGCCGGGAATTTTGGGAATCAGGTTGTGGCCGTCGATGATGTAGGGCATGGGAGGGAGAGTCGGATAGTCAGGTGGTCAGGTAGTCAGGAATTCCAGCAGGGCGCGGTTGAACGCTTCGGGGCTGTCGGCAATCACGGCGTGGCCCGCGCCGGAGATGACGACGTGCCGCGCCCCTGGAATGCCGCGGGCGAGTTCGGCCTGCACTGTCGGGGGGATGGTGGCGTCTTCCTCGCCGGTGACGACCAGGGTGGGGCAGTGGATTTCCCCAAGGCGGGAGACCACATTGAAGCGCGCCAGCGCCCGCATGGCAGCGCGGTAGGCGCGCGGGTCGGCCTGCCGTATTTCGGCCAACAGCGCCTCTCTCATGGCTTCCTGCCCCGCTTTGGGGAAGATGTGCTTCACGACCGTGCGCCCCTGGACTTCCAGCCCTACGGTGTGCACCACTACCATCCGCAGGGCGAAGTAAGCCCACTCACGCAGCCCTTCGGGGCGCAGCGCGGCAAAGGTGTTGACCAGGGTGAGCGAGCGCACCTTTTTGGGGAATTCCAGGGCTGCGGCCAGGGCGACCGTGCCGCCCATGGAAATGCCAACCACGTGGGCGGGCAGCGCGTCGAGGCTTTCCAGCAAAGCGAGGGCCGCGGCGGCTGCACGCTGCGGCGACCACGGGCCGCGGTGCGGCGTTTTCCCGAAGCCGGGCAGGTCGACGGCAATGGGGCGGAAACCCGCTTCGGCCAGGGCGGTCAGTTGTGCCTGCCACGAGGCCGCCGTCGAGCCCAGGCCGTGGAGCAGCAGCACGGTTTCTGAGTGCTGCGGCGCGGGGTCAAGGTAGTGCATGGCGGGGGAAGAAGGTTGGGGGCACATGGTTTATGGTCGGGGTGGAGTTAGCCGGGGGGCATGGTGCCGTAGAGGTTGCGGTAGATGACAAAGGTTTCGTAAATACGGCGGATGTAGTCGCGGGTTTGGCTGTAAGGAATGACTTCCAGCAGCAGGTCGGGGTCGCCGTGGGCGGCTTGTTGCCAGCGTGCGGCGTTACCCGGCCCGGCATTGTAGGCGGCCAGCGCGGCGTAGAGGTCGCCTTTCAGGTAATCGCGCTGGCGGGCGAGGTAGTGTGCGCCGTAGGTGATGCTGACCTTGGGGCGGTAGAGGTCGTCGGCGGTGAAGTCGGGCGGCCAGCCGGTCTGCTGGTAGATTTCCTGGGCGGTGGCGGGCATGAGTTGCATCAGCCCCCGCGCGCCTGCCGAGGAATGCACGAACCCTTCGAAAAGGGATTCCTGCCGCAGCACGGCAAAGAGGAAGAGGGGATGGAAGCCATAAGCCTGCGCGGCAGGCAGCACCAGGTCGCTGTAAAAAGTGCCGAAGCGCAGGTGGGCAAAGTAAGGCGGGGCCGCAGTGAGGGTGGCGGCGTCGTCGAGCCCGGCCAGGTCGAGCACATGGCGGGCGGCGAACACGGCGCTGCGGTAGAGCCCGATTTGCCGGAAGTATTCGGCCAGGCGGAAGGTGTCGGCGGGGCTGTCGGCCACCGCGGCGCGCAGGTTTTCGAATTCGGCTTTGGCTTCCTCGTAGCGCCCCAGGCGCCACAGTTCGCTGCCGCGAATAAAGCGGGGGTCGCTGGCGAGGTGGCCGGGGGTGAGCAGGTCTGCGGGCGAGGCGGCCAGTTCGAAGCGGCTGCGCACCCACGCGGCAGCCTGCTGGCGCTCGGCTTCCCAGTTGGTGGGCAGGTGGAAGGCCGGGGGCGGCGTGAAGGGAGGGCGGCCATCGAGCAGGTCGCGGGCGCGCTCGCTGTAATAGCCGGTGGGGTCGGCGGCGGTCGCGAGTTGCCAGGCGTTGCGCGCCCCGGCCTGGTCGCCCGCGGCCGCGCGCAGTTTTCCCAGCCAGAGGTAGGCGGCGGCGCGGTTTTCGGCTTTGGCGGCGGCGTCGGCGGCTTCCTGCAGCAGCCCCCGCGCCGTTTCGTCGTTCCCTAAGCGGTGGGTGGTGATGGCCGCCAGGTACAGGCTGCGAAAGGCGTAGCCAGAAGAGGGGTATTCCCGCGCGACGCGTTCCCACAGGGCGGCAGCGCGGGCCAGGTTGCCGGCACGCACCTGTACGCGGGCGGCGTCGAAAAGGAACTCGGCGGCGCGCGGGTGGGTGGGGGCGGCCTGCACGAAAGCCAGCAGGGTGTCGGTGGCTTTGTCGTACAGGTCGAGGTAAGCCCATTCGGTGTAGGCTTTTTGTTCCCAGGCTTTATCCCAAAAGCGGCTTTGGGGGTAGCCGTCGATGAGCGCCTGCCAGGCGGTCGTGGCCTCGGCGGCGTTGCCCATCGCCCGCAGCGCCAGCCCTTTGTAGTAGAGCGCGGTGTCGCTGCCGCCGGGCTGGGCGTTGAGGTAGCGGTCGAAAGCCTGCACCGCGACGCCATATTGCCCGGCGAAGTAGTCGGTGAGCCCGCGGTTGAGGTCATCGACCGGCACGCCGTCTTTGACCAGTTGGGTGAGGGCCAGGTAGGCCTGATAAGCCGCGGGGTAGTTGTTGACGGCGTCGAGGTAGGCTTCATGAGCGTGTTCGAGGTCGTGCAAAGCGGTGTAAGCCTGGCCGATGTACCAGTCCAGCAGGGCGCGGCGGTAGCCGTTGGCGTCGGCCTGGTAGAGCGCCTGGTATTCGGCAATGGCGGTGGTCAGGTCGCCTTCCATGTGATGGGCGCGAGCGATGCCCAGTTTGATGCCGTAGATGCGGTCTTGGGGTGGGGAAGCCTTGAGGGCAGCCTGGTAAGCCGAAGCCGCGCCGTTGTAGTCGCCCGCGTTGAAGCGGTTGTCGCCCATCCACTCGTAGAGGTAAGCGTCGATGTAGCCGGGGCGATGTTGCAGGAAGGCCTGATACGCCTCGGCAGCCTCGGCGTAGCGTTCCAGCGCCTGGTAGGCTTCGGCGAGGTAGAAATAGGCGTCGGTGGCGGCAGCGGTGTTGGGGTAGGTGGTGATGACAGCCCGGAAGGCGTCGAGGGCGGTCGCGTAATGGCGAGCGTAAAGGTCAGCGCGCCCCAAACCGAGTTGCGCGGCGGCCAGCACGGCAGGGTCGGCGCTTTGGGCCTGGGCTTGCTGGAAGGCGGCCCGCGCGGTATCCCAATCGCCTTCGAAAAGCGCCCGCTGGCCGTTGGTCAGCCAGCCGGAGGGCTGCGGCGTGGGCGTCGGCGTGGGCGTGGGGGTAACGGTGGGCGTGGGCGAAGGGGAAGGCGTGAAAGTAGGGGAAGGCGTGGGCGTGGCCCAAAGCCCGGCAGGCGCGGGCAAACTGCATGCCAGTAGCACGAAGAAAAGCAGGAAGAAAAGGAAGGTCAACCGGGAAGAGCGCATGGGAGGGGAAGCCGAGTAGTCGGGTGGTCGCTTGGTCAGGTAGTCAGGTGGTCGCTTGGTCGGATAGGGGGGCGGCGGGGCGATAGGGGGCGTCAATTTTTCTGCGGGCGGTTTGCTTGCCTCAATGCTGCCAGCACATCTTGCATATCCTCTGGCAGGGGGGCGGCGAAGGTGCGGGGGGCGGTTTCGCCGGGGAGGGTGATGGTCAGGCTGTAAGCGTGCAGGGCGTGGCGGGTGATGGGCAGCGAGGAACGACGGCGGCCATAGAGCGGGTCGGCTACCACCGGGCAGCCGAGGAAGGCCAGATGGACGCGGATCTGGTGGGTGCGGCCGGTGAGGGGATGGGCTTCGATGAGCGTGTGGTGGGGGAAGGCTTCGAGGGTGCGATATTCGGTCACCGCGGGGCGGCCTTTGCCCGGCGGGACGACTTTCATCCGTTTGCGGTGGGCGGGGTCACGGTCGATGGGGGCTTCGATGCGGCCTGTGGGCGTGGGAGGCGCGCCGTCTACCAGCGCGAGGTAGACTTTGTGGGTGGTGCGGGCTTTGAACTGCGCTTGCAGGAACTGGTGGGCGGCGTCGTTCTTTGCCAGAATGATGACGCCCGAGGTGTCTTTGTCCAGGCGATGGACGATGCCGGGGCGGTGTTCGCCACCCACGCCCAGCATTTCGGGCGCATGCGCCAGCGCGGCGTGCACCAAGGTGCCGCTGCTGTGGCCGGGCGAGGGGTGGACGACCATCCCCGCGGGCTTGTTAACGACCAGTACATCGTCGTTCTCGAAGAGCACGTCCAGCGGGATGGCTTCCGGCACTAAGGTGGTGGGCAAAATCGGGGGAATGGCAACGGTGATGGTGGCTGGGGCTTCCAGGGCAAAGCCGGTTTTGGTGACCGTCTCCCCGTTCACCGTCACGCGGCCTTCTTTGATCCATGCTTGAATGCGGCTGCGGGAATAGGTGCCTTCCAGCGCCGCGGTGAGGAATTTGTCGAGCCGTTGGGGGTGGTCGCCGGCAAAGGGGAAGGCGACCGTGCGGGCGGTTTCAGGCATGGGGTGTTTCTTCGGGCGCGGGTGAGGTTTCGGCGTCGGGTGCATGAGGGGGCGTTTCGGGGGCAGGCTCGTCGTCGGCGAACAATTCGCCCAGCAGCAGGAAGGCCACGCTCAGGCTGATGGCGGCATCGGCAAGGTTGAACACCGGGAAGCGCCCCACCGCGATGAAATCGGTGACGTAGCCGTGGCGCAGGCGGTCGAGCAGGTTACCCAGGGCGCCGCCCCATTGAATGGCCATGCCCCAGCGCAGCCACCAGCCACTGCGGGCAATGGCCGGGAAGGCCAGCAGCACCCCCAGGGCGTACACCACGCCCAGCGCCAGCAGCACCGGCCCCCAGGCCTGGCCGAGGCCGAAGGCCATGCCGCTGTTGTGCCAGTTGGTGATGTGCAGCCACGGCAGCGCGGCGAAAGGCGTGGTCTGCCGCGCGAAGGGAATGTGTGCTTCGATCCAGGCTTTGGCAGTTTGGTCGGCGAGCAGCACGCCGCCGCCGATTAGAAAAAGGAAGCCATAGGCTTTGAGGGTTTTCAGCATGAATGCTCCGAAAAGTCGTCGCGTGGCGATTTGGTCGCGTTGTTGTCTGGTCGCGGCCGGGCAGGCTTACGGCCAGCAGGCTTCCATTGTACCGCGAGTTGCGGTGAAGACCGCGTTTTGCAGCGCCGCCAGGGAGGGAAACCCCACCAGGTGGGCGGGGCAACCCGCGCGGCAATCGGAAGCGCCGAAACCGGGAAGGGGAATGAAAGCCCCGGGGGAAGCAGCCAGGGACTGAGCCCAGCGGCATTCCCAGGGGGTGGGAGGGTCGGTGGCCGTCGTCCACCCCCAGGCGAGAGGCGCAGCCTCTACGCGGAGGAAGTCAATATGCCAGCGGCGGCGCGGGCTGCCGCGCAAGTGCCTTCCCAGGCGGGCGCGCACACCGCCGGGGCCGTGGGCGCTGCCGGTGTAAACGTAATACCCTTGGGGGAAAAGGGCTGCTCCCAACCGGCCGATGCGCACGCGGGTGGAGTGGGGCAGGGCCAAAGCCAGCCAATAGGCGCCCGGCAGCGCGGGGAGGGCTTCGGGGGATGAACAGGTGGGCGGCATGAGATAAGTATATCCGACGCTCAAACGGGTGACAATTGTCACTAACCATTGCTGGAGGGCAAGAGTATTATCTTAAAGTGACGTGAGAAGTGGTATACGCATAAGTGTATAGGTAGATACTCCCAAAGGATGGCTTTCATGCTCCCGCCCGAACAGCGAGAAGAATTTGCCCCGATGCAGGCCGAAATTTGTGCGGCGTTAGCGCATCCGCAGCGCATTTTGATGCTGTGTGCGCTGGCCGAGCACCCTTACCATGTCAGCGGGTTGGCCGAGCATCTGGGCATCAGCCAGCCTGTGGCTTCCCGCCATTTGCGCACGTTGCGGGAACAGGGGCTGGTGTGTGCCACTCGCAAGGGGGCGATGGTGGAGTATCGCCTGGCAGACCCCAGGTTACTGGAGGCCTTGCGGGTCTTCCGTGAAGTTTTGCAAGAGCGCCTTGCCCGGCGCGCCAGTTTGCTGGAAGTCGCTGCTGCCGCAGAGCGCAGTCCGCAACCCTAACTTTCCAGAAGGAGAAGGCTATGGACAAAAAACCAACATGGTTGCTGGGCCTGGTCGGCATTCTCCTGGTGGTCATTGTGCCTATTTGGGTGCTGTGGCCGAAACCCGCTCAACCCCAGGGTGATCCGTGGGCGCACCTCCCGAAATATCAGCCCCACGTGGACCACTCCGCCATCATCCAGGGGCCGTTTGAGACGGGGCAGGATGTCACCAAGACCTGTCTGGAATGTCACCCGAATGCTGCGAAGGATTTCATGCACACTTCTCACTGGCAATGGCTGAGTGAGAAGGCTTTCAACATCCCCGGCCACGACAAACCAATTCGGCTGGGGAAGTTGTATTCCTTCAACAACTTCTGCATCAACACAGAAGGCAACCAGCGGGTGTGCATGACGTGCCACACGGGCTATGGGTGGACGGAGGAGGCTCCCACCGATTTCTCGAACCCCGACAACGTCGACTGCTTGATTTGCCATGCTGACCCCAGTAAGTATGGGCGCGGCGCCTACGGCAATCCGGCGGATGGGGTGGATCTGGTGGCGGCGGCCAAGAGCGTCCGGAACCCCACGCGCGCCAATTGTTTGACCTGCCATGCTTATGGCGGTGGCGGCGACAACGTCAAACATGGCGACATCAGCAGCGCGCTCTACCACCCTGACGCTGCCACAGACGTGCACATGGGTAAATACGACTTCCAGTGCACCACCTGCCATCGCACTGAGCACCACGAAATCAAGGGCAAACTCATCAACTTGAACTACACCGTAGACCCGAAGGAACAGGTGCAGTGCACGGACTGCCACAGCAGCGCACCGCACAAAGACCCCCGCTTGAACGAGCATGTCAAGTCGGTGGCCTGCCAGGCGTGTCATGTGCCCGAAGTGGCTGAAAAGATTCCCACCAAGGTCTATTGGAACTGGGCGACTGCCGGCAAAGACCTGCCACAGAACCACTTCCATTACCTGAAGATCAAAGGCGACTTCCGCTATGTCAAGAACCTCATCCCGACCTACATCTGGTTCAACGGCAACGAAGCGGAGCGCTATGTGAAGGGCGACAAGATCGATCCCACCAAGATCACTTACATCAACAAGCCCGCGGGCAGCATCAACGACCCCACGGCCAAGATCTTCCCCTTCAAGATCCACGTGACGATGCAGCCCTATGACAAGAAGTATATGTACCTGCTGGCCCCGTTGACGGCTGGTAAAGATGGCTTCTGGACCAACTTCAACTGGGATCAGGCCTTCAAACTGGCCGAACCGCACACCGGGCTGAAGTTCAGCGGTGAGTTTGGCTTCACGAAGACTTACATGTACTGGCCGTTGACCCACATGGTCAAGCCGAAAGAACAGGCGCTGCAATGCGTAGACTGCCATGGCCCCGAAGGGCGCCTGGACTGGCAGGCTTTGGGCTATCCGGGCGACCCGATGCAATGGGGTGGCCGCTTTGACACCAACCACTAAGGGAGTGTAGCCATGCAGCGGAAATTTATCTCCTTGTTGCTCTTCACGGCTCTGGTCGCGGTCATGGCGGCAGGCATTGCCCTTGGAGTGCGGCAGGCATTGGCCGAGGGAGGCCCCACTCCCGAGGTGACGCCTTCTCCTATGCACCCCACCTATGCCTTGCTGGATGCCGACGGCAACCCCGTTGTCCAGAGCGGAAAGCCCGCTGACCTGACGAAAACCTGCGGGCAGTGTCACGATACGGCTTTCATTACTTCCCATGCAACGCACCAGAAAGCCGAGAAAATCGCTGGCTTTGAGGGCATGACGGCTTCCTGCTATCTCTGCCACAGCACGGCTCCCAATGGGGAAGCCCGCAAAGCCGCCCTTGCCAGCGGCGATAAGGCCTGGGCCGATAGCGCCGTGCTGCTGGGCTCGGGCATTCTGGAAAAGACTGCCGACGGCTGGAAGTGGAACCCCGATGCCTTCGAGGCCGATGGCACCCTCAAGTCCAAATACGTCAACCTGCATCAACCCACCAATGCCAACTGCGCCCAGTGCCACGGTGAAGTCCACACCGACGTCAAGACGCCGTTGGTGGTGGGCGACCTGGCCGACAACTGGGTGACCCTGACCACTGGCCAGGTGGTTTCCCCGCAGCGGATCTCGGCTTCGGGCATGAACATCGAAGGCAAGGAATCCATGCCGTTCGCGTGGGATGTCCATGCCGAGCGCGGCGTGCAATGCGTGGACTGCCACAGCAGCGCCAATGCCCCGGCGGCGCGGCGTTACAGCGAATTGCCTTCGTATTTGACCTTTGACCCCCGGCACCCCGATGTGGGCGCTTACCTGAAGCAACCGAGCCATGTGTTGACCCAGGAAAGCTGCGAGTCGTGCCATGACCCGGTCGCAGCCCACAAGGATTGGCTGCCGTATCTCGACCTTCACTTGTCTAAAGTGGCGTGCGAGACCTGCCACATCCCGCAGATGCATGCCCCGGCGGCAGAGACGTTCGACAAGACGGTGATTTTGCCCGATGGCACCACCCCCACGGTGTATCGCGGGGTCATGGCTTCCGACGAAGCCGCCCCGGGTGCCGATGCCAAAGAGCCGTTCACCGTGTCGCACAAGGTGGTGGGCTTCCAGCCGGTGTTGCTGAAGAACGCCGACGGCAAGGAAGCGCCCTATAACCTGGTGACCACCTTTGAATGGGTTTACAAGAAAGATGGGAAGGACGTCGAGGTCAGCATGGCTGACCTGAAGAAAGCCTGGATGCCGGATGGCAAGTATGCTGACGACATTGTGAAGGCTTTCGACGCCAATGGCGACGGCAAACTGACCGCCGATGAACTTTCCCTCGACACGCAAGAGAAAGTCGATCTTATTGCCAAGCACCTGAGTGCGCTTGGCTTGAGCGACCCCCACATTGTGGGCGTGGTGAAACCTTACGCCATTCACCACGATGTGGTGCAGAGCGATTACGCTATCCAGGATTGTCGGGCGTGCCACGGGCCGAATTCCCGCATTGGGAAACCGATGGCGCTGGCGATCGCTGCACCCGCCGGTGTGACGCCGGTGCTCGAGACTTCCGAGGAAGTGAAGGATGCCGGCAAAGTGGTGGCAGAAAACGACGGGCTGTATTATGAGCCGGAGAAGGACGCTCAACTGTACGTCGCCGGCCGGGATAGCGTGCGCTGGATTGACATCCTGGGTGTGGTGGCTCTCATTGCCACGCTGCTGGGTGTGAGCGCTCACGGCGCGCTGCGGGCTTACTTTGCAAAGAAATACCCGCCCAAGCATCACGGCGCCGTCAAAGAGGCTTATCTCTACACGGCTGCTGAGCGCTTCTGGCACTGGCTGCAAATGGCGGCCATTTTGGGCCTGCTGTTCACGGGGTTGATCATTCACAATCCGGACCTCTTTGGTGGGTTCTCCTTCCGTGGGTTGGTGTTCACCCACACGGTGTTGGGCTGGATTTTGGTTATCAACTTCGTGTTTGCGGCTTATTATCACCTCAGCACGGGCTACATCAAGCAGTTCCTGCCCAAGCCGCAGGGCCTGTTTAGCCGGATCATCTTGCAGAGCAAGTTTTACTTGATGGGCATTTTCAAGGGCGAGCCGCATCCGTTCAAGAAGACGTTCTGGAACAAGCTCAACCCCTTGCAGCGCCTCTCGTACTTTGGTTTGTTGTTCGGGCTGCTCCCCATCCAGATGGTGACCGGTATGTGGATTTGGGCAGCGCGAGTGTGGCCGCAAGCAGCGACGGCGTTGGGTAGCACGACCATGTCGTGGGTCGTGGGCATTCATACCCTGGATGCCTGGCTCATCGGTGTGTTCGTCGTCGCTCACGTCTACCTCACCACGACCGGGCACACACCCTTCGCTTACATTGAAGCCATGATAACCGGCTGGGAAGAGGTGGAAGCGGATGAGGACGAGGCCCCCGCGCCTGAGGCCCCCAACGCCTAAGGAGTGTTGACGATGGCTGAAAAGAAATCGTGGTTTCAGAAACTGATTGACCGGCCGAGGAAGCCTTATGCTAACCCTTACGTGGGTGGCGTGCTGTTGGGCCTGAGTTTGTTCTTCTCGTTGCTCATCACGGCAAACGGCCTGGGCGCCTCGGCAATCTTTGCCCGCATGAATGGCTTTCTGGTCAACCTGGTTGCGCCCCATCATGTGGACCGCGTGCCGCAGTTGATCAAAGTGGCCGGTGGTACGAAGAATCCCTTCGACAACTGGATTACCTGGGAAGTCATTGGCCTCATTTTGGGCGCCTTTGCTTCTTCGGTGATCTTCGGACGCTTCAAGCCGGAAACCCCTCGCGGCCCGCATCTCTCTGAAAAGGGGCGCTGGGTGATGGCGTTCTTCGGCGGGATGATCTTCCTGTTTGGCGCCCGTATGGCTCGCGGGTGCACCTCCGGACAGGTGCTTTCCGGCGGTGCGACCCTCTCCGCAGGCAGTTGGCTGATTGGCTTGGTGATGTTTGCCTTTGCCTTCGCCACCGCTGCCGTCGTGCGGAAACTGTGGAACTGAGGAGGAAATTATGTTCCCATTAGCCTCCATTCACGCACTCGGCAAGGTCGGCCTGGCCCTCGTGGAGATTCTCATCGGCATCGGCTTTGCCTTTGGCCTGGAAATCTCCGGTTTCAGCAACTCGTACGTCCTGACCGGGCAGTTCTACTTCCGCAACGGCCGCGTCATCAAGGCGATGTTTACTGCCATCCTTGTGGCGATGGTGCTCATCTTCGCCTCGGTGGCGGTAGGGTTACTGGATTACGACGTCATCTGGGTTGACCCCACCTACCTCTGGCCTGGCGTGGTCGGCGGCGCGCTGATGGGCATCGGTATCATCATCGGCGGTTACTGCCCCGGCACCTCGATTGTGTCTTCCACCGCCTTGAAGAAAGACGCCTGGTTCTTTGTGCTCGGCGGCCTGGTGGGCACTTTCCTCTTCAGCGAAACTGAGCGGCTGTTCCACTACTTCTACAACAGCAGCTTCTACGGCCGTGTGACGCTGATGGATGTGTTCCACGTGAGCGCCGGCGTGGTGGTGTTCGTCATGGCGATCATCATCGTGCTGACCTTCTGGCTCAACGAGTGGGCGGTCAACAAGTTCAAGCGGGAAGACACGCAACCGTACCCGACCCCGCGCTGGGCGCCGATTGCTACCGTGGTCGTGCTGCTGGCGGCTGCTGGTGTGTGGGCCATTTGGCCGAACTGGCAGCAGCGCTGGAATCAGGTCGCGGCAACCCAAGAGCCGCTCTTGCAGCAGCGCGAGGTGCAAATCAGCCCCTATGAACTGGCTACCACGATCAACAAGACCAAGACGTTGCAAACCGTCATCGTGGATGTGCGCGACGATTACTCCTACAACCTCTTCCACCTGCGCTGGTCGCGGCACATCCCGCTCGACGAACTGCTGGGTGCCGTGCCTGAATTCCGTAAGATGGCGAAAGAAACGCCGGCCACGGTGTTCGTCATCGTGAGCAATGGCGAAGATCAGGCCACGCAGGCGTGGAAGATGTTGGTGGCGGAGAAAGTGCCCAACGTGTACCTGCTGGCGGGCGGCCTCAACGATTGGATCAAGGTCTTCGGCGAGAAAGATATGGCCGAGGGCAAGATCATGGAAGCCAAGGCCGCAGGCAATACCCAACTGCTGGATTACTACTTCGCAGAGGCGCTCGGCGACCGTTACCGCGCGGCCGATATGCTGGCTGACCCCGACAACGATGAAATCATCGAGAAAATCAAAGACCAGTTTGTGCCCAAGATCAAGGTCAAAGGGCCGACGGGACCGGCTGGTGGTGGCTGCGGATAGCCTTTGCCATGCTCGCAAGCCCCCGACTGCGGTCGGGGGCTTTTTGTTTGGCCGCCAGGGGCGTTTCGTGGTATGATTGCTTTGCCCTTCGGGGCACAACCTTCAACAGAAACAGGTGCTTAACCGATGGAAGAACGCAAAATTACCATCATCGAAGGTCCCCCGCCTACCTTCGAGGCTGCCATGGATGAATGGACGCTTTCGCTGGTGGAAGGGCCTTCGCTCAGTCAGATTGCGATGACCCGTGTGCGGGCAGTCAATGGCCCGGCGTTGGTCGAGCGTTGCTACCGCGCCTGGCGGCAGCGGGAGCCCATCCATTTGGAATTCCGCGGCCCCGATGGCCTGATCCAACGCGTGCCCATTGTGGCCGCGCATTACAGCCAAGTGGATGACGCCGACGTCCTTCGCCTCTGGGTCGCGGTCGACAACGCCGACGTGCAGGTGGAATACGAATTCGTGGACGACGCTGATGAGGAAGACGACGCCGGCGAGTTTTCGTCCATTGCCCCTGAAGACCTGATGTCCGACCAGGCCGACGAGGAAGACGCAGGCGACGCGGGCGATGACCTCGACGCCGACGACGATTTACTGGCCGGCCTGGGCTTCTAAATGCCCTTTGGCGCGCTTTTGACGCCCCCGCAAGGGGGCGTTTTTGTCGCCGGGTGGCTTTTTGCCGCCATTGAGCCGTAGCGAAGACTTTGCGCCTGTTCAGAAAATCGTACCGCGAGGTCATTGCGGGCCTGCCGAGCGGCAGCCGAAGGGGCGAAGCCCCCGAAGTAGGGAAACCACCCTGGCGGCTGTACCGCTGTGCCGTGATGCAGCGGCAAGAAGTTTTTCGGATAGGCTTTTGGATGGCAAGTGGTGTAATCTTTCCTGAGGAGGCTTTGGATGGAGACCCCTTTGCATGTGACCCGCGACGGCGCGGTGATGGTGCTGACCCTCAATCAGCCGCCCGTCAATGCATTTACCCACGACCTCACCCTGGCACTGCAAAAGGCCCTCAGCCAGGCCGGGCGCGATCGCACGGTGCGGGCGGTGCTGCTCAACGCGGCCAATCGTGCTTTTAGCGCCGGGCAAGACTTGACCGAATTGCAGGCCGTCGAAGGGGAATCCCTGCGCGGCCACTTGCAGCGAACTTACAACCCGTTGATTTTGCAACTGCGCCGCCTGGAAAAGCCGGTCATTGCAGCGTTACACGGCGCGGTGGCGGGGGCGGCGTTGGGTGTGGCGCTGGCCTGCGATTTGCGCATTGCCGCTGAAGGCACCCGTTTCCTGGTGGGCTTTTCGGGAATTGGCCTGGCCCCCGATTCGGGCGTTTCCCTGTTGTTGCCTTTGATCATGGGGCTGGGGCGCGCTACGGAATATGCTTTCACCAACCAGCCGTTTACCGCCGAAGAAGCGCTGGCTTGGGGCGTGGTCAACCGGGTGGTGCCTGCTGAGCAATTGGAAGAAGCCGCTCGCGGCTGGGCGCAGGAACTCGCCGCTGGGCCTTTGACGGCGCTGGGGCTGACCAAACGGGCTTTCAACCGTGCCATCATGCCGCATCTGGAAGCCGTGCTGGATTACGAGGCTTACATTCAAGACATTGCCGGCAAGACAGCAGAGCACCATGAAGGCGTGCAGGCCTTTCTGGAAAAGCGCCCACCAAAGTATGTGTAAAGCCATCGGGCGGGGCCTCGTGCCCCGCCCGTTTTTTTATGGCTGACAGGGAGCTTCAGGGGGAGCGAGAGGGGGCAAGGGCGGCATTTCGTCACCAAAGCAGATGCCAATCTCCCGCGCGGTGCGGACAGCGTCGCTTTCGGGGTCGACGTGCTTGACGTGCGCACCGACTTCGTCCAGCGGCAGCGAAGTGACCCGCATTTGCCGCAGCACCGCCACACGCCCAAATTGGCCGTGCACGGCCAAACGCACGGCTTCCCCGGCCAGGGTGGTGGCCAGCCAGCGGTCGAAAGCCGAGGGCGAGCCGCCGCGTTGCAGGTGGCCCAGCACGGTCACCCGCGTTTCGACCCCGCATTCCTCTTCCAAATATTTCCCCACCACCTGCCCAATGCCGCCCAGGCGAGGCACCACCACCGCGTCGCCCGGCCGGGCGACGATCTCGTGCCCGCCTTCAGGGCGCGCGCCTTCTGCCACCGCTACAATGCTCGATTTGTGTCCCCGGCGGATGCGTTCCTGCACCATCTCGCACAGCACTTCGTAGCGGAAGGGAATTTCGGGAATCAGGATGATATCTGCCCCGCCGGAAAGCCCGCCATAGAGGGTGATGAAGCCGGCTTCCCGGCCCATCAATTCCACGACCATCACGCGATGGTGCGATTCGGCGGTTGTGTGCAGGCGGCCCAGGGCGTGAGCGGCACAGTTGACGGCGGTATCAAATCCAAAAGTGGCGTCAGTGCCCCAGACGTCGTTGTCGATGGTCTTGGGCACGCCGACCACGGGCACGCCTTTGTGGAACAGGTCGCGGGCGATGCCTAAGGTGCCATCGCCACCGGCCACGATGACGGCTTCTAAGCCTAAATCGTGGATGCGCGCGACCACTTCGTCGGAAATGTCGATGATGACTTCTTCCCCGTTGCGCATCACTTTGCGGGCAAAGGGGTTGCCACGGTTGGCCGCGCCGAGAATGGTGCCGCCGCGGTCGAGAATGTCTTCCACATCGTCGAGGGTGAGGCGGAAGACGCCGTGGGGCTTGAGGAAGCCATCGTAGCCGTCGCGCACGCCCAGCACTTCCCAGCCATAGGTGAGGGTGGCGGAGCGCACGACGGCGCGAATGACGGCGTTGAGGCCGGGGGCATCGCCCCCGCCGGTAAGGACGGCCATACGAGGCATGGTGGGCACCTCCTGAGGGTGGGGTTGGGGGAATTGTACCCTGAAAAGTGCGGCTTTGCCTGAGAAACGCGGGCTTGGGGGCGCGGTCAGTGGCGGGAAAGCGACCCATCGGCGGGAAACGCTCGCGCAGGGCCGCTGCGTGCTGGCCTTGGGAGGGAATTTTACAAGGGCATAGGAAACATCGCCGGGGCGGGGTATAATCTGCCCATGCGCGCGAAACGTCTGCTTCGTTGGGTGCTGCTCGTGATAGGCGCTGGGGTGTTGGGCGGCTGGCTTTACGCGACGCCACCGGGCCTGTTGGGCAAAGCGGACGCTGTGGCTTATGCCGTTTGCGCTCGCAACCCCTTGCACTCGCCTTTTCTGGGCGCTCGCCAAATGCCCTTGTGTTTTCGCGATACGGGCATGCACCTGGGGGCGCTGCTGACGCTGCTCTTTTTGGCGTGGCGGGCGCCGCGGCGGGGCGGCTTTCCCAAGGGAGCCACGGCATGGCTTCTGGGGTTATTGGCAGCGGCCTTTGCGATCGATGGCGGCAATTCGTTTCTCTACGCCGCCACGGGGAAGGCGCTTTACCTCCCGCACAACCTTTTGCGGCTGTTGACCGGTTTGGGAATGGGGCTTGTGATCGGGGCCCTGTTGTATGCCGCTTTCCAGCAGACGGTGTGGCGGCGGTGGGAAAGCGCCCCTGCTCTGACCCTGCGCCGGTTGGGAACACTGGTGCTGCTCGCGGCGGGGGCTGGTGCGCTGGTGTGGTCTGGTAACCCTCTCGTGCTTTACCCGGTGGCGCTGCTGAGCACGGGCGATGTGGTGCTGCTGCTGAGCATGATTTACGGTCTGTTTGCAGTAGGCCTGTTGCGGCGTGAAAATACAGCCCGCACCTGGCGAGACTTGATAGGGTTTTTCTATGTGGGTTGGCTGGTCGCTATGTTGCAAATTGGCCTTTTCGATGCCTTGCGTTTTGCTTTCACCCATACCTGGAGCGGTTTCCCGCGCCCTTGAGGAGGTTTAGATGGCGGTGCTCACCGGGGTGTTTTCGGCGTTTGGACTGGCGGCCAGCGCGGGGTTGAATGCTTATATTCCGCTGCTGGTGATTGCCGTGCTGGCGCGGTGGACGCCCTGGCTGACCCTTTCGCCGCCGTGGGATGTTTTGACCCACCCTGCTGTGATTGCCGCGCTGGTGGTGTTGGCCGCGATTGAGTTTTTTGCCGACAAAGTCCCCGCCGTCAATCATCTCAACGACCTGGTGCAAACGTTTGTGCGCCCGGTCGCGGGGGCAATTGCTTTTGCCGCGGGCAGCGGCGCGATTGGGCACGTTCATCCGGCCCTGGCAATGATTGCCGGCCTGCTTGTCGCAGGCAGCATTCACGCAACCAAAAGCGTTGCGGTGCGCCCGGCGGTCACGGCAACCACCGCTGGGGTGGGGAACATCCCCGTCAGCATGGCCGAAGATGCCGTAGCGACGGTGGTTTCCTTGCTGGCGGTGCTGGTGCCTTTGGCGTTGCTGTTGCTCGCGGCGCTGGGGCTGGTTTGGGCTATACGACGGGCGCGGCGCGCCCGCACTCTGGCTTCCTGAGGTGCGTGTGTTTGAAGAAACGCTTTCCCCCTTACAACAGCGGTTGCTTTACATCCAATCTCGCGTCCTTCAGGTCGAACAGACCTTGCGGGAATCGCCCGCCGATGTCGCGGTGGTGCTCCCCGACCTGGAGCACCTGCGGCGCTCGCTGGAGAAACTGGATGCTCAGATCCGCCAGTTTGAGCGAGAGCGGCAGCGGGTGTTTGCCCTGGCCGACGTCTCGCAGGTGGTGAATTCCAGCCTGGAACTGGATGAAGTGCTGCGCATTGTGATGGATACCATCATCCACCTCACAGGCGCTGAGCGGGCTTTCCTGATGCTGAAAGACGACCAGGGCCGTCTGCGGGTGGAAATTGCGCGCAATTGGGACCAGGAATCGCTGGATGAAAGCGACCTTTCGGTCAGCCATACGGTCATCAACCGGGTGGTGGAAACCGGGGAAGCCGTGCTCACCACCAATGCCCAGCAAGACCCGCGCTTCAAGGCCCAGCAGAGTGTGATTTTCCACAACCTGCGGGCGATTTTGTGTGTGCCGTTGAAGGTCAAGGGGAAGGTGACCGGCGTGATTTACGCCGATAACCGTTTGCGGGCGGGGGTGTTTGGGCAGGAAGACCGCGAGATTCTGATTGCCTTTGCCAACCAGGCTGCCGTGGCGCTGGAAAACGCCCGTCTGTTCGATTCGGTGCGCCGCACCCTGGCCGAAGTGACGGAACTCAAAAACTTGTTGGATAACGTCTTTGCTTCCATTGCCAGTGGGGTCATTACGGCGGATGTGGAAGACAAAATCAACCTGTGCAATCAGGCGGCTGAGCGCATTTTGGGGCGCACGCGCGCCGAAATGTTGGGCAAGCCCCTGCGCGAGGTGCTGGCTCCCCTGGGCGGAGCGCTGCATGCTCATCTGGAACGCGTGAAGCAGGCGGCCAAGCCGGTGGTGGGGTTGGAAGTCGCGCCGGAATGGCCCGGCCGGGGGCGGGTGTTCCTCAACCTCAACCTGGCCCCCTTGCGGGGCCCGGAGGGCAAACCGCAGGGCGTCACCGTGGTGGTAGACGACCTGACCGAGAAGCGGCGGCTGGAAGCCATGCGCTCGCTGTTCGAGCGGATGGTCTCACCGCAGGTTATTGACCAGCTGGACCCGGAAGCCTTGCACCCCGGCGGCAAGCGTACCACTGTGACTGTGTTGTTTGCTGACATTCGGGGTTTTACGCATTTCAGCGAGGGGCTCGACCCGGAGCAACTGGTTTCGGTGCTCAACCGCTACCTGGCGGCGGCGGCTGAAGCCATTTTGGAAGAGGAAGGCACTATTGACAAATTCATGGGCGATGCTGTCATGGCCTGGTTCAATGCCCCCATTCCCCAACCCGACCACACTTTGCGGGCTGTGCGCGCCGCGCTGCGCCTGCGAGGGCGCATTCGGCGGCTTTCGGAAAGCCTGCCGCCTGAGATGCGGCTGCACTTTGGGGTGGGCATTCACGTCGGGGAGGCCGTGTTGGGGCTGATCGGGACGGAGAAGCGGCTGGAATACACCGCCATTGGCGACAGTGTGAACACGGCCAGGCGCATTCAGGAAAACGCAGCCCCCGACCAGATCTTGCTCAGCGAACCGGCGTACCGCAGTGTCGCCACGCGGGTGCTGGCGCGGCGGGTTCGCCCGCTTCATGCCAAAGGCAAGAGCCGCCCGTTGGAAGTGTATGAATTGCTGGGTTTGAGGGGGAGGTAGCCCCTCGCCTGCGAGCGGGGGGCTATCAGGCGGTTACTAAGGTACCCACTGGCTCGCCGTAGAGGGCGCGGCGCAGGGCGCTTTCATCCCACAAGTTGAGCACCAGGATGGGCATTTCGTTGTCCATGCAGAGGGAAAGCGCCGTCGCGTCCATCACCTGCAGGCGGCGGTTGAGGGCCTCGATGTAAGAGAGGCGGTCGAAGCGGCGGGCGTTGGGGTGGGTTTTCGGGTCCGCGTCGTAGACTCCATCGACCTTGGTGGCTTTGATGAGCACGTCGGCGCCGATTTCCATCGCGCGGAGCGCCGCGGCGGTGTCGGTGGAAAAGTAAGGGTTGCCGGTGCCGCCGCCCAAGATGACCACGCGCCCCTTTTCCAGATGCCGGATGGCGCGGCGGCGGATGTACGGCTCGGCAACCGAGCGCATTTCGAGGGCGCTTTGCACCCGTGTGGGAATGCCGGCGCGCTCGATGGCGTCCATCAGGGCCAGGGCGTTCATCATGGTGGCTAACATGCCCATGTAGTCGGCGGTGGCGCGGTCCATGCCGCGTTGCAAGCCCTCGGCGCCGCGCCAGAGGTTGCCCGCGCCAATGACCACGGCGACCTGCACCCCCAGCCGGTGCACTTCACCAATGCGTTCAGCCAGCACTTCGGCGGCTTTCGGGTCCACGCCGCGCCCGCCGTTTTGGGGGGCCAGGGCTTCCCCGCTGAGTTTGAGCAGAATGCGGTTGTAGTGCAATGTGGGCATCGCGCTTTCCTTTCTCTCGGTTGCGAGCGGTTCAAAAAAAGCCAACCCGGCGGGTTGGCTTGATGGGAGCGGTCATTCTTCGGCGGCTTCTTCGGCTTCCTGTTCGCTGAATTCGCCGAGTTCCCAGCGGACGAACCGCCGCACGACGATGTTTTCGCCGATGGCGGCGATGTTTTGGTTGATGAGGTCGGCAATGGTGATTTTGTCGTCGCGGATGTAGGCCTGGTTGAGCAGGCACACTTCGTCCTTGAATTTCTTCAGGCGTCCTTCTACAATGCGGTCGACGATTTTCTCGGGCTTGCCTTCCCGCAGGGCCTGTTCGCGGGCGATGCCGCGTTCGTGTTCCAGCACCTCTTCGGGGATGTCTTTCTCGGAGATATAGCGCGGCGACATGGCGGCGATTTGCAGCGCGATTTCGTGCGCCAGTTTGCGGAAGGCGTCGGAGCGGGCGACGAAGTCGGTTTCGCAGTTCACTTCGACCATTACGCCCACGCGGCCACCGCCGTGGGAATAGAGTTCGATGATGCCTTCAGAAGCGGTGCGGCTGGCCCGCTTGGCGGCTTTGGCAAGGCCCTTCTTGCGGAGGATTTCCACCGCTTTGTCGAAGTCGCCGTTGGCTTCCACCAACGCGTTTTTGCAGTCCATGATGCCGGCGCCGGTCGCGGCGCGCAATTCTTTGACCTGTTCCATTGTTACAGCCATGGTTCGTTCTCCTTCGGGTAGCATGGCACGCTGGCATGGGGGAAGCCATGCCAGCGTGGTGAGGGTTAGGGTGTCAGAGGAAGCGTTTTATGCTTCGGGGGCTTCGTCTTCGGCGGCTTCCGCAGGCGCAGCCGTTTCGGCTTTTGCTTCGGCGGTTTCCTCGGCGGCCGGCACTTCGGCTTCGCTCGGTGCAGCCGCTTCGGCCTCGGCGGGGTGCTCGGCTTCGGCCATCTGCTGGATTTTTTCCAGCGTGGAAGCGCCCAGCAATTCGTCTTCGGCCAGTTCGGGCTGGGCTTCGGCCTCAGCCTGGGGAGCAGCCTGTGCAGCAGCCTGGGCCGCGGCTTCCTCTGCTTCGGCCTGCTCTTTCTCGCGAATGGCTTTGCCTTCCAGCACCGCGTCGGCAATTTTGCCGACGATCAGTTTGATGGCGCGGATGGCGTCGTCGTTGGAGGGGATGACGTAGTCCACGCTGCTGGGGTCACAGTTGGAATCGACCACGGCCACCACGGGGATGCCGAGGCGGTTGGCTTCTTTGATGGCGGTCTCTTCCCGGCAGACGTCGACCACGAAGACCAGGTTGGGCAGGCCTTTCATGGTGCGCAGGCCGCCGACGCGCTGGCGCAGGCGCTCGATCTGGCGGTTGAGACGCAGCGCCTCTTTTTTGGGCAGGCGGTCAAATTCGCCCGCGTCGCGGCGGCGTTCCAGGCTTTCCAGGTAGCGCACGCGTTGGCCGATGGTGCGCCAGTTGGTCAGGGTGCCGCCCAGCCAGCGGTAGTTGACGTAGGGCATGCCGCAGCGGGTGGCTTCCTCTGCGATGGTTTCCTGTGCCTGGCGCTTGGTGCCGACGAAGAGCACGGTGCCGCCGTTGGCCACGGTTTTGCGCACCAGGTCGTAGGCCTGGCGCAGCGATTTTTGGGTGATTTGCAGGTTGAGGATGTGAATGCCGTTGCGCTCGGTGAAGACATACGGGCGCATTTTGGGGTGCAGTTTGCGGGTGCGATGCCCGAAATGCACGCCACATTCCAACATGGTTTTCATCGAAACCAGAGCCATAAAACCTCCTTAGCGTTTTGCCTCCGCCTCCGTCGTCCTCGCACGGCACCGAGGCAGCGGCCCTCTGCCCCGGCACGCCCCGGCAAGTCGGGAGGCGTGTGGAATTGGCCCCCGCCGTTGCGGGAGCGGGAAGAGTATATCACAAGCGGCGGGAATTCGTCTATGGTTTTTCGCGCGCCGACAACCGGGCAGGTTCCCCACCAAAGCGCAATATCGGGTAAAATCAAGTGCGTCTTCTTCGACCGTGGCATTGCCAGGCGGTCTTTCGCGAGGCGATTTTGTTTTGCTCGAGGGAATCATGCCTTTTGCTTATCTTGTTTACAATCCTGCTGCCGGGCGCGTTTCTATCCGGCATTTCATTGGGCGGGCGCGTGCCATTTTGGAAAGCGCAGGCTGGGAGGTGGACCTGCGGGAAGCCTCTTCGGCAGATAGCCTGACGCACCTTGCCAGGGAAGCCGCTCAGCGGGAAGCCGATGCTTTTTTTGTGGCGGGCGGCGATGGCTCGATCAACCTTGCCGTAGCGGGGCTGGCGGGAAGTCACACAGCGCTGGGGGTGCTGCCTGCCGGCACCACCAACGTTTTGGCACAAGATCTGGGCTTGCCCAAGCCTTCGCTGGCGCACCTCGACGCGGTGGAAGAGGCCGCCCGTTTGCTTGCCCGGGCGCCGACGTATTTGGCCGACGTGGGCATGTGTAACGGCCGGCCTTTTCTCATGTGGGCTGGTGTGGGGCTGGACGCGATGGTAGTCAACGATGTCGAGCCGCGCGCCCGGTGGGAAAAGCCCTTTACTTTGCCGAAGTACATTCTTTCAGGCATCAAGAACACCGCGGCGTGGTCGGGGTTGCAATTGCAGGTGGAAGCCGACGGTAAGCGTGTGCAGGGCGTGTTCGTGCTGGCTGTGGCAACGAACATCCGCCGGTATGCGGGCGGAGTGGCCGAAATTTCGCCGGAAGCCTACATGGACGATGGCAAAATGGACCTGTGGCTCTTCCGCGCCGAGAACCTGACCGAAATTGCCCAGCGGTTGCTGGAGGTGTTGATGCGCCGCCATCTGGATTCGGAGGGCATCGAGCGGCTGGCTTTCCGCGAGGCGGCGCTGTCGGGTGAGCATCCGCTGATGATGCATACCGATGGCGAACCCAACGGGGAAGCCGAGCGCATCGAACTTTTGGTGCGTCCCCGTGCCCTGCGTTTGCTGGTGCCGCCCCGGGGCATCCGCCTGTTCCAATACGACGCCGTTTCCCCTTTCGCTGCATGAGAGGAGCCATGTCTCGCTTACGCCATTTCTTCCGTCAACATCCTTTGTATGCCTTGCTCGCGGTCGCGCTGCTGGCTTTCCCCGCGCATTGGCTGGCGTGGGGTGAGCAATGGGTCTTCCTTTTTGCTGCCCTGGGCGTGATACCGCTGGCGCAGATGATCGGCGACGCTACCGAAGACCTGGCCGTGCATACCGGCCCCCGCTGGGGCGGCTTGATCAACGCCACCTTAGGGAACGCTGCTGAACTCATCATTACCCTTTTTGCCATTCGGGAAGGTCTTTTAGCGCTGGTTAAGGCTTCTATTACCGGCTCGATTTTGGGCAACCTGTTGCTGGTGCTGGGCTTTTCCATGCTGGCCGGCGGCATCAAAAACGGAAGACAGCGCTTTGACGCCCGCCATGTGAGCAACAGCGCGGTGCTGACCGTGCTCGCCGTGCTGGCGTTGGCGATTCCCTCGCTGGTCAGCAGCGCGATTGGGGAAGCCGGTAGCCCCAAAGTGGAGGCATTCAGCCTCACCGTGGCCGCGATTATGCTGCTGCTCTATGGGCTTTACCTGTTTTACAACCAGACGACTGCCCCTGAGCACACGCCCGACCCTGAAGAGGTGGCCCGTGCCCGGCCGGTGCGCTCGGCGTTGACCATGCTCGCGGTGGCAACGGTGGGCGTGGCCATTTTTTCAGAGTTGCTGGTGGGCTCGGTGGAGCCGGTGGTGCGGCATTATGGCGTTTCGGAGTTCTTCCTGGGCATTATCCTCATCCCCATCATCGGCAACGTTGCTGAGCATCTGGTGGCTGTGCAGCAGGCCCTCCGCAACCAGATGGATTTGAGCGTCGAAATTGCGGTGGCTTCCAGCCTGCAAGTGGCGCTGTTCGTGGCCCCCGCACTGGTGTTCATCAGCCTGCTTTTTGGGAACCCGCTGACCCTGGTGTTCCACCCCTTTGAAATCATGGCTTTGGCTGCCGGTGTGCTGGTCATGGCGCTGGTTTCTATGGATGGCGAATCCCATTGGCTGGAAGGGGTGGAACTGCTGGCGGTGTATGGGATTCTGGCCGTGGCCTTTTTCCTGTTGCCATGAAGACTTTTGAGGCTCCTCCTTACCGACCGTGGCGCGACCCGTGGGTGTGGGGCGGGGCGTTGCTGGTTGGCCTTTCGCTGGTGGGTGGGCTATGGGCAGCCCTCGCGCTGGGGAAGGCTCCACGCGCGGCAGCGCCGTTGCCCGCGGTGGTTACGGTCATCCCGGCACCGACGCCAACCCCCACACCGCCTGTCACGGCTACCCCTGCCGGCGCGACGGCGACGCCCATTCCGCCGCCGCCCCCGCTGCCCAGCAGCCTCGCTGTGGGGGTGTTCGTGCAAATTCGCGGCACCGGCGGCGACGGCCTGCGCGTCCGTACCCAGCCTGCCCTGGACGCGCCCGTGGTTTTCCTTGCCAAGGAGGGGGAGGTCTTCCATGTGGTGGATGGCCCCCACCAGGCCGATGGTTACACCTGGTGGCAGTTGACGGCCAACGGCGTGCCTGAGCGCACCGGTTGGGCGGTTTCCAATTATCTCAGCGTGTTGCCCACGCCCGCCGTGCCGCCTACCCCCACCCCGTGAGCCCTGGCCTTATGCTATACTGAAATTGAAAGACGGTCCTTGTTCGTTTTCCCCCGAAAGGAGCAAAAAATGGAATACACCCTGACCGGCACGGTGATGCAGGCCCTGGATATTGTGCTGGGGAAGGACGAAGCCGTTTACACCGAAGCCGGCGGCATGGCATGGATGGGCGGGCCGGTAGAAATGAAAACCAGCACGAAAGGCGGATTGATGAAAGGGCTGGGGCGGATGTTGGCGGGCGAATCGTTGTTCATGACCACCTACACCTGCCGCGGCAACCGCTGCCTGGTGGTCTTTACGCCCGAAGCGCCGGGCAAGGTCATCCCGCTGGAACTGGCGGCCGGGCAAAGCATCATTGCCCAGCGCGATGCCTTCATGTGCGCTCAGGAAGGCGTGCAGATGGAAATGCTTTTCCGCAAACGCCTGGGCACGGGGCTGTTTGGCGGGGAAGGCTTCATTTTGCAGAAAATTACCGGCCCGGGCCTGGCTTTTCTGGAAATCGCTGGGGAAGTGCGCGAATACACCCTCCAGCCGGGGCAGATGCTGAAGGTGGACCCCGGCCATATCGCCGCCTTCGAGCCGACGGTCGATTACAGCATCGAGCGGGTCAAGGGTGTGAAAAACATCCTTTTCTCGGGCGAGGGGCTTTTCCTGGCGACGCTTGCCGGCCCGGGCAAAGTGTGGCTGCAAACCATGCCCGTCGTCAACCTGGCACAAAAGATTGCGCGCTATCTTCCGACGAAGAGCAGTTAACGCTCGCGCGGCAAAACCTAATGCATTCTCAAACAAGATTTTGGTCATTCTGGAAGGCGCCATCCGCCCTGCCTGGGGCGAGATCTCACCCATCCCCCGCTGAGCCTCGTTTGGCCTTCGACTTGGCCTTCGACTTCGCTCAGCCCAGGCGCTCAGGCCGGGCGCTCGGCTCCGGCGGGCTGAGCGAAAGCGAAGCCTCGCCGGAGCGGGGGTAGGGAGAGATCAAGCCAGGTGACTGAACACTGCCGGAGAGCCTGATCCCAATGATCTGCGTTGATGATGCACTAAAAAGCCTGACGGGGAAGCCCCGTCAGGCTTTTGTTTTCATCGGTTTCTCGCTCTGTCACGGCGAACATCTGAAGGATGTGAAGCCACCCTTACCAGGCCTTGCCAGGGGGTTCCTGGCGTTCAGGGCGTCGTAACAAGACGCAACGCTGTTCTGCGTTAGCCGTTCTGGTTTTTCACGGCTGCACGGTGACGGTGACCGAGAAGGTTTGCACGGGTTGGGGTGGTTTTTCCCACGGGCGGGCGTACACCAGTTTGAGGGTGGTGGCGCCACTGCCCGCGGCCACAAAGCGCCACTCGGCTGTGCCACCTGCGCCAAGCCGCTCTTGCGACGCGGGTTCGGGCGTGTAGCCAGCCTCTCCGGCCGGGCGTAGCACTGCTTCGTCCACCGCGCTGAGGTTCCATGCGTAGCCTGTGGTGGGGTTGGCCGCCAACCGGACCACAAGCACCTGGCCTGCCTTCAGCGTTATGGCGCTGCCGTTGTCGCTTTCGGTGAGGACCACTTCGTGAGGCGTGCTTCCACAAGCGCCAAGCCATATAAGCCCTGCCAGGGCCAACATCCAGAGGCGGGGTTTCATTTCGTCCTCCTTACCTGAGCGGCGGATAACCCCTCGCTGCGTTTTGCACTGCGGCTTCGCTTTATGCCCTGAGCGGCAGCGTCGGCGGATGCTAAAGTCGAAGGGGGCCTGGCCTGGCGCGGCGCGCGATTATCCGCAATCGGCGTTCCTCACGCGGCCAGCAGTCGCGAAAGAGCGTCTAAATCGGGGGGCACCACGGGCGCGGCGGGCACGGCTTTCATCGCCGCGCCGACATCTTTCAGCCCGCTGCCTGTGCTCAGCACCAGCACCGGCTCGTCAGGGGCAATCAGCCCCTGCGCCAGGGCGGCTTTCAGGCCCGCAAACGCGGTGGCTGCTGCGGGTTCAGGGAACACGCCGGTTTTGCCGACTTCCGCAATCGCGGCCAGGATGGCCTCGTCGGGCACGGTGATGTATGCGCCATTGGTTTCTTTTACTGCACGCAGGGCGCGGAAGCCGTCGCGGGGCAGGTCCACGCTGATGCTGTCGGCCAGGGTGTGGGCGGCAACGGGCGCGATTTCCTCGCTGCCCGCGGCCCACGCTTTGGCAATGGCCGCGGAGCCTTCCGCCTGTACGCCGAACAGCCGCGGCATGGTTTCCAGCAGGCCGAGGCGGTGCAAATCCCAGAAGCCTTTGTAAACGCCGCTGATGATGTTGCCGTCGCCCACGGGGATGAAGACGCTGAGCCGCTTCAGCCCGTGTGGGCGGATGACCTGCTCGTAGATTTCAAAAGCCGCGGTTTTCTTGCCCTCCGCGGTGAAGGGGTTGTAGCCGGTGTTGCGGCAATACCAGCCGAGTTTTTCCGCCGCGGCCACCGAGAGGTCAAAGGCGTCGTCGTAGGTGCCGTCGACCAGCACCACCTGCGCGCCGAACACCAGCAGTTGGGCAATTTTGGCCTGGGGCGCGGTTTTGGGCGCAAGGATGACGGCCTTGTGCCCTACCGCGGCGGCCATGCCCGCGAGGGCTGCGCCCGCGTTGCCTGTGGACGCGGTGATGACCACCTCGGCACCGATTTCCCGCGCCCGGGCCACCACCACCGCGCTGGCGCGGTCTTTGAACGAGGCGGTAGGGTTGGGGCTTTCGTCCTTCAGCCAAAAGTGCTGCAGGCCAAGGGAAGCCGCCAGCCGCGGCAGGGTGTAAGTGGGCGTCCAGCCAGCGCGGCGCAGGGGGGTGCCCTCGCCGCCCGGGTCGCCTACGGGCAGCAGGGGCAAATAGCGCCACAGAGAAGCCTCTTTTGCGCCCGCGGGCTCGGCAAACAGCCGCTCGGCTTCCGGCTTCAGCGCGTCGTAATCCAGCAGCACGTCCAGGTTGCCGCCGCATTCCGGGCAGGTGTAGGTCACGTCGGCGGCGTAGGTCGCGCCACAATGAGAACAGCGGTAGGAAAAAGTGGTCATAGGCTTTTCTCCAACGGTGAAATGCGTTTAAGGCACATCTTCCGGCGGCAGCGAAGCCGCCCGAATACGCGCCATGATGGCTTGGGCTTCTTCCGGCGGTGCGATGTGCACCGTGCCGTCGCCGTCAATGTGCACTGGCGTGTACGCATAGGATACCATGTTCTGCCCTTCAAAGGTAAGGGTCAGGATGACGCCTTGCTGCGTTTCCTGCGACCAGGTTTGATCGAAGACGAAGTTGCCCAGGCTGTAAAACACCGGCACGCCGCCTAAAATTTGCATCCCCTGCACGACGTGCGAATGATTGCCCACAATGACGTCCGCGCCGGCCTCCACCAGCCAGCGGGCGGCGCGGCGTTCCAGATAGTTGGGGGTTGCCTCGTATTCCGGCCCCCAATGCGGCAGCGCGATGACCACGTCGGCCTGCTGGCGGGCTAAGGCGATGGAGCGTTGGGCGTTTTCCGGCGTGAGGGGCGCGGTGCCGGGGGTGTCGGCATCAGCCCAGGAGAAGCCCAGTTGGTTGAGGGAAACGAAAGCGAAGCGCACCCCGTGGATGGTGACCACATAAGGCTGCAGCGCGGCGTTCAAATCGGTGCCGCCGCCGACGGTGGGAAGCCCCGCGGCGTGCAGGTTTTCCAGCGTTTCCAGGAAGCCCCGATAGCCGCACCCCACCCAACCACAATTGCGGATGTGATTGGTGCCGACGTTGACCAGGTCGAAGCCCGCCCAGGCTAAGGTTTGGGCGTGGTGAGGGTCGCCCGTGAGCACGAACGTCCGGCGGCAACCGGTCACGATGCCGCTTTGGGTGAGGGCGGTGTTGAGCAGTGCCACGGCGAAATTGGCTTTGCGGATGAGGGGGGCAACCTGAGCGTAGATGTAATGGTCGTCGCCGCGCTGGTCGGCCGCGGCGCGCACGCAGCGCGCGGGCACGATGTTCCCCACGAAAAGGAAGGTGGTGGTGGCGGGTGTGGGGCTTGGGGAGGGCGTGACCGTGGCGGTGGGTGTGGGCGGCGTGGTGGGGGAAGGCGTGGCCGTCGGCGCGAATGTGGCTGTGGGCGGCACGGGGATGAAGGGCGTCGATGTGGGGGAAGGTGAGGGGGCCTGTGGCTGGCGGCTGCCGCTGCAAGCGGTCAGCATGAGCAGCAGGGCCAGGGCAATGAAAGCAAGGTTGCGATGGCGAAAAGGCATGGCTTTTGACCTCCCTTGGCTGCTGCGCGCCCGTGGTGTGGCGCTTGGGGTAGGGCCGGGGGCAAATTCTCGGCGGGTTTGGCTGGCTCGCCGCGGCCCGCGCGATGAAGGCTACCGCGTGGGGGCGCTCACCGTCACCGTTTCGGTCGCGGTGCTCTGATTGCCCGCGGCATCGGCTGCGACCAGCCGCAGGGTGTGTTTCCCGGCGCTCAGGCGGGCGGCGAAGGTGTAAGGCGGCGCGTAGAGGGTGGCCAGGGGCTTGCCGTCCACTTCCAGCCGCACCCACGCCAGCGCCAGGTCGTCGGTGGCGTCGGCCTGCACGACGAGCGCCCCGCCCGCGGGCACCGGCACAGTTCCGTGGGGCAGGGGGCGGGCAAAGTCGATTTGGGGCGGCTGCTGGTCTACGGTAACCTGCAGGGTGGCGGTGCGCGCCCGCCCCTGGGTGTCGGTGACAATGAGTTGCACGGCATAGAGGCCGCTCATGCCGCGCGTATCCCATTGCCCCAGTACCCCGGCCTCCACCGGTTGCTTCCCTTCTGCGACCACCAGCCAGCGGCGCGGGTTCAGCCCCTGCCCCACCTGCACCCGATAGGCGGCAAAATCTTCGCCGGCGGCGGTGCCCCGCAGCGTCACCGTGCCGTGCACGTAGGTGAAGGGCGCGGGTGCGGTGAGGTTGGCGGCGGGGTCGGGGCGCGTCGCGGGCACCATGTCATAGCCTTCCGGCGGCAGGGGAAGCCCCGCCTGCCGGGCCCATGCCCGCGCTTCGGGCGGCACGATCATGAACACCCGGCTTTCCACCAGTTGGGGCGGTGTGAAAATCGTGGCGCGCAGGCCGGTTTCGGCATCCACTGCGACGCGGCGGTAGAGGTTGTCGGGCGCTGTGGGTTCCCGCCCTTGCAGGAAGACCTCTTCCACCAGGTTGGGGCAATCGGCGGTCGGCAGCAGGCCCGACGGGTCGCACACGGTGACTTCGCTGACGTCGGGCGGCCGCGGCCAGCCTTCGGCGGGCTGCTCGGCCAGCGCCGCGCGTGCCAGGGCGTGCCAGTAGGCCAGGGCGGCATCGCGGCTTTGGGCGACCGAACTTCCGCGGGCATACACCGCAACCACCCGCCGGGGGGTGAACCCTATTACCCATACGCCGCCGTCGGTCGCTTGCCCCAGGTGGACGGCCACCGGGCGCCCCAATTCCAGCGGGTTGGGGTGCCCCAGCGAAGGCCATTTGGCGGCCTGGTCGGCGAGGACGTCGGTCACAAGGTAGGCCAGGCCGGGGCTGAGGACGTCACGGCGGCTGGGCTGGTAAGCGAAGCGCAGGTTGCCGTGGGTGTCCACCGCGTGCAGCAGCGCCGCTGGTTGCAGCGTTTCTCCCACCGGGAAGCCGCTCCACTGCCCCAGGGTGGCGAAGGTGGCCGCGCCGTGGGCGATTTCCGGCAGGGTGAGGTGCCCCGACCCCAAGAGCAGCCCGAAACCGCTTTCGCTTTGGCTTTGCAAGGCAGGAAGGCCGATGCGGGCCGCGGTAGCCCAGACGGTTTGAGGGCCGAGTTGGTCGAGCAGGTGCAGGGCGGGGACAATGTCATCGTTAGCCAAGGCCAACCGGAGGCGCATGGGGCCGTGGAATTTGCCGTCGGGGTTGGTGGCCTCGACGCCCGCGGGCAGGGCCGCGGGTACATCCCAGGTGAGGCTGGCGGGGGAAAAGCCGCGCGAGAAGGCCACGGCGTAGACCCACGGAGCCAGGGCGCTGCCGGGGATGTGGGGTTGAAGGGGGCCGGGAGGCGCGCTGAGGGCCAGAATTTCCCCGTCGGGGGCCGAAAGCACGACGGCTTCCAGGTCGGCGTCGGCGGGCAAGGGGGCTTCCAGCAGCAGCGGGGGCAGCAGGCGGCCAGCCGGGCAGTTGGGGACTTCCGCTGCTGCGTGCAGCACGGCCTGGCGCAGGCAGTCAGCCTGGGCTTGCAGGTTGGTGTCGAGGGTGGTGGCGACATCCAGTCCGCGGCTGGGGATGGGCCAGGGGCGGGTGGCGAGCTGGCTGCGCGCCAGGGTGAGGACGGGGGATGGGGTGTCGCGCGGGGGCGGTTTGATGGACGGAGGCGTGGTGAGGGCCGCGGCGGATTGGTCGGCGGTGATGCGCCCGGAAGCCAGCAGCGCCATGACCAGCCGTTGGCGGGCGCGCTCGGCCTGCTCAGGGGCGTCCCACGGGTTGATGGCGGGGTCGGGCAGCGCGGCGGCGAGCAGGGTGGCTTCAGAGAGGGTCAGGTCGGCCGCGGGTTTGCCGAAGTAGGCGCGGCTGGCGGCTTCCAGGCCGTAAAGGTCGTGGCCGAAGTCGGCAATGTTGAGGTACCAGGTGAGGACGCGGCGATGGCCGTAGGTGTCGATGAGTTGGGCGGCGAGCAGGCGGGCGCGCAGGCGGCGGCGCAGCGAAGGGGGTTCCTGGTAGAGCAGCAGGCGCAGCGCCAGCCGCTCGGCGATGCCGGGTGGTGTGTTGGTTTGCCAGAAGTGGCCCGTGTAGCCGCCCTCTTGCCAGAAATGCGGTTCGACCGCGGCCAGGAGCGCGTCGACCGCGTAGGAAGGCAGGGCGTCGGGGGTGAGGTAGGTGGGGGTGGGGGCGGAAGGGGCGAGGAGATGCGTGCCGCTGGCATCCCAGAAGCGGGTGGGGGTGAGCAACAGGCCGTTGGGGGCGTCGAGGTCGGCGGGCAGGGCGTCGGGGGAAGGCAGGTCGGCGGTGAGGGACGCGTAGCCCCACGCGGCCCCTGCGACCACAGACGCGGCCACAAGCCCCAGCGCCATCAGCAGCCCCAGGCCCCAGGGGCGCAGGCGCACGCTCAAACGCTGCCGGGCAGCGGCTTCCCGCCGCCGACGGGCGCGCAGAATGGTAGGCAGGTGTTGCATGGCTCCATTGTATCAAACAACGGCGTGCATCCCCCTGAGGTGGGCTTAGGAAAAAAGCCCTGCCTTCAAACCGAAGGCAGGGCCAGGGTGTGGCGGAAAGCAGCGGTTAGTCGTAAACCGGTTCGTTCCAGTGGCGATATTTGGGCACTTTGCCGCGTACCACGTCGTCGTAAAGATCGCGCAGTTTGGCGGTAATGGGGCCCATCACGCCGTCGCCCACGGGGCGATGGTCCACTTTGGTGACCGCGGTGACCTGCGCGGCGGTGCCGGTCATGAAGAGTTCGTCGCAGATGTAGACTTCGGTGCGGTCGATGGGGCGTTCCACGACCTCGATACCCAGTTCTTCTTTCGCCAGTTGGATGATGGTGCGGCGGGTGATGCCTTCCAGGATGTTTTCGTACACCGGCGGGGTGATGAGCACGCCGTCGCGTACCATGAAGATGTTTTCGGCGCTGCCTTCGGAAATATGGCCGTCTTGGGTGAGCACTAAGGCTTCGTCGAAGCCCGCCCGCAGCGCGTCGGTTTTGATGAGGGCTGAGTTGACATACGCGCCGGAAATCTTGCCGCGCGCCGGAATGGTGTTGTCGTCAATGCGCCGCCAGCCCGAAATGGTGACATGCGCCCCGGTGTCGTTGCTCACATAGCGGCCAAAGGGCACGGTGAAAATGGTGATTTCGTCGGTCATGTCGTGGCATTTCACGCCAATCATCTCATCGGCCTTGTAGATGAGCGGGCGGATGTACATGTCTTCGTGGGCGTCTTCGGCGCGCAAGAGGTCTTTGAGCACCTGGGTGAGGCTTTCAGGGGTGTGGTCGAAGTGCATGCAGAGCAAACGGGCAGAGCGCAGCAGGCGCTTGAAGTGGTCGTGAGGGCGGAAGATGAAGAGTTGCTGCTCTTCATCGTTCCAATAAGCCCGCACGCCGCCAAAGGCCGCCGTGCCGTAGTTCAGCGCGTGGGTCATCACGCCAACTTTGGCTTCGGAATACGGCACGATTTTGCCCTCAAAATAAGCAAATTTTGGAAGTGCCACAGTTCGCCTCCTTACGATGGGTGCCGGGGAGAGGGGATGGTTGTGGGAAATTATACACCTGAAAGGGGGTGCGTTTCAAAACAAAAAAGGCCTTGCCGTTTGGCAAAGCCTTTCTTTCGTAAGCCGCCGGGGAATTATGCCCAGCCCTGGTTTTTCACGAAATCGGTGACGAGCGGAATGTCGAAGTCTTTGCCCTGATAAGCCTTGATGCCAAGGTAAATCAGATAAATCCACCAGAACAGCGGCAGGCAGGCCAGCACGATGGTGATGCCACTGACAATGGCCAGCACGATGCCCACGATGCCCAGGATGAGTGCCTGGGCGCTGTGCTTGCGGATGAAGGGGCGGTTTTTCTTGTCTTCCATCAGCATGATGATGATGGAGACCAGCGGCGCAAACACATACGCCAGCAGCGCCCACAATTTGTCATCGCTGGTGATTTCCTCGGCGGCGGGGACTTCCTGCGGGGTTTCAAATTGCTCACTCATTCTGAAAAATCCTCCGTGAAAATGAACGAAATGCACGCTCTCGTGCAACTTGTCGGCAAGGATTGTACCATACTACCCCACCAGGAAGACCACCACCCGCCGGGGCCCGTGCACGCCGATGGTGAGGGTCATTTCGATGTCGGCAGTGCGGGAAGGGCCGGTGATGAGGGTGGTCATGGAAGCCGCCGTGACCGCGGGCAACGCGAGGGCGGTTTGCAGGTCGGGCACGATGTCGGCGGCGCGCAGCACGGCAAGGTGAATTTCGGGCAGCAGGGAAGCCGTCTGAGGGCGGCCTGGGCCCGCGGGCAGCACCAGCGTGCCCGTGGCGGCAATGCCTGCCAGCGCCCCGGTCAGCCCGGCCTGGGGAATGCCTGCCTCGTCCTCCCACGGGAAAGCGGCGGTCGGGTGGGCGATGCCCGCGGCGTCGAGGGCGGCAACGACTTCGGGCGGAAGATGCGCCTCATCCCATGCCCACACGCGCTTCAGCCCTTCGCGCTGCAGGAAGGCCGCGATGGCTTCCCCGGCGCTCGCCATGTCGGGCACGGGCACCACTTCGCCGCCGAGGGCGGTGAGGGCGGAGGTGAAAGAATTGCGGGTTGCGGGTTGCGGGGTGTGGGAGGTGGGAGGTGAGTTGCGAATTGCGAATTGCGAGTTGCGAGTTGCGAGTTGCGAGTTGCGAGAGGCAGCCTTCACGCCGCGCAGGAAGGGGAGGGGGCTGAGGGGGGCGGCCAGACGCGCCAGGGGGCGCAGGGCTCGCTGCGCCAGGCGGAAGAGCGCCGGTTTGGTTGCCACCCGGGCGTAAAGCCCCAAAAAGGCGCGCAGCGGGTGGGGGAGCGGCGGGGGGGCGGTTTTCCCCTGCGTGGCGGCTTTGGTTGCCTGGGCGGCTTCGGTGCTCAGCCGCCGCGCCTGCAAAATCAGGTCGGGCAGGGGCACTTCCACCGGGCAGGCTTCGGCGCATGCCCCGCAGAGGGTGCAGAGGTAGGGCAGGTTGCCGTAATCTTCAAAGCCGAACAGCCCGGGCGAGATTACGATGCCGATGGGGCCGGGGTAAGGGGTGGGCTTCCCGCCGCGGCCAACGTAGGCGTGCCCGCCGATTTCCTGGAACACCGGGCAGGTGTTCAGGCACGCGCCGCAGCGGATGCAGCGCAGGCCGTCGGCCAGGGGCGTTTGCGCCATGCGGCGGCGGCCATTGTCCACAATCACCAGGTGGCGTTCCGGCGCGCCGTCGGTTTCGCCTTCCCGCCGCGGGCCGTGGATGAGGGTGGTGTAAACCGTCAAATCCTGGCCGGTGGCCGAGCGGGGCAGCAGTTCCAGCATCAGCGCCAGTTCGGTGGGGGTGCGCACCAGGCGCTCCGCGCCCATCACGGCGATGTGCAGCCGGGGCAGGGTGGTCACCATGCGCCCGTTGCCTTCGTTGGTCACGATGCAGATGCCGCCGGTTTCGGCAATGCCGAAGTTGACTCCGCTGATGCCGACGTCGGCCTGCAGGAAGGCTTCCCGCAGGTGGCGGCGGGCGGTGGCGGTCATGGCTTCCACATCTTCGGTGTAGGGCATGCCCAGCAGGTCGTGGAAGGTCTGGGCGACTTCCTGACGGCGCAGGTGCACCGCGGGGGTGATGATGTGGGCGGGGCGCTCGTGGCGCAACTGGATGATGAACTCGCCCAGGTCGGTTTCGATGACCTTGTGCCCGGCGGTTTCCAGGGCAGCGTTGAGGCCGATTTCTTCGGTGACCATGGATTTGGATTTCACCACCAGCCGCGGCCCTTCGCCCTGGGAAGCCACCAAATCGAGGACGATGCGGCGGGCTTCGGCGGCGTCGGCGGCCAGGTGCACATGGAAGCCGTTGCGGCGGGCGTTGGCGACGAACCGGTCGAAGACTTCGTCCCAGTGGGCGAGGACGTCGGCGCGTACTTCGGCGGCGCGGCGGCGCATGGTTTCCCACGGTTGGGGCAGGGAAGCGTGGGCGCGCTCGCGGGCTTCGCGGCGGCGCTCGGCGTTGGCGTCTAAGGCCGCCTGCAGCGCCGGGTTGGCTAATGCGTGACGGATAGATTGACGGAGGGTGGACATGGTGGGTGGTTGCGTGGTTACCTGGTTGCCTGGTTGAACGGGGTATTGGGGTGTTGAGGTATTGGGGTATTGGGGTATTGGGGGCGTGGGGTATTGAGGAAGGCGAATGGTGCATCCTGCATCTTGCATCCCGCATCTTGCATCATGCATCCTGCATCTTGCATCCTGCATCATCCACCGTTCACCGCTAATACCTCCGCGATATGGATCATGCGCGTCGGCACCCCGGCCCTGTTCAGCCCGCCCTGGATGTGCAGCAGGCAACTGGGGTCGGCGGTGATGCAGTATTCGGCCTCGGTGGCGGCAATGTTGGCGACTTTGCGTTCCAGCATGGCCGCGGCAATTTCGGGGAATTCGGCAGAGAACACCCCGCCGAAGCCGCAGCATTCTTCGGCGTGGGGCAGTTCCACGAATTCCGCGCCGTGCAGCGCGGCGATGAGGGCGCGCGGCTGGTGGTCCACGCCGAGGGCGCGCAGCAGGTGGCACGAGGGGTGGTAGGTGACGCGGTGGGGGAAGGCCACGCCGAGGTCGGTCACGCCGAGCACATCGACCAGAAACTCGCTAAATTCGTAGGTGCGCCCGGCTAAGGCGCGGGCGCGGGGCAGCCAGGCAGGGTCTTCGGCGAAAAGTTCGGCGTAGTGCTGGCGCAGCATGGCGGCGCAGGAACCGGCGGGCATCACCACCGGGCCTTCGTAGCCTTCCAGCACCTGAATGGTGTGCTCGGCCATGCGGCGGGCGTTTTCCCAATCGCCGGCGTTGAAGGCCGGCTGGCCGCAGCAAGTCAGCCCCTGGGGGCGCACCACCTCGGCGCCGGCGCGACGTAACGCCGTTGCGGCAGCGTCAACGATGGTGGCACGAAACGTGCCTGCCAGACAGGTGGGAAAGAGGTTAACGGTGATAGGCATGGCAGCCTCAGCAGAGAGGTGGAAGGTGAAGGGATGCTTTTATCATACCCCACGCTGGCCGTTTTGGGTATAGGCTTGTGGCGTCTGCGCCTCGCGATGGATTTTTGCGGTAAAATAAAGTAACAACGTCGCGAGGAGGTCCCTTTGATCGGTTTCTTGGTTTATCTCATCAACATTGTGGCGAACGTTCTGGAGCTCGTCGTTGTCGTGGATGCTGTGCTTTCCTTTTTCATGCACCCGTTGCATCCGGTTCGGCAGGCGTTGGGGCGCATCGTTCGTCCCCTGCTCGCACCTATTCAGCGTGTAATTCCTCCGATAGGTGGTTTTGACCTCAGTCCCATTGTGCTTATTTTCTTGATCGAGATTGTTCGCAGTGTCCTCGTTCATTTCTTGCTCGCGTTGGCATGGTGAGGGAAAACGATGAAACGAAAGTTCCGCTTTCATAACGGCAAGACGGGCTCGGCGCTGGCGGTGCGGGTGACGCCGCGGGCTTCCCGTGACGAAATTGCGGAGGTGCTGAGCGATGGCACCATTCGCATTCGCTTGACCGCTCCGCCTGTGGAGGGGAAGGCCAACAAAGCGCTCATCAAGTTCCTGGCCAAGGTGTTGGATGTCGCGCCTTCTCGCATTGAGATTGTGGCAGGGGAAGGTGGGCGCGACAAACTGGTTTCCATTGTGGATATGGATGTCGAAGCCGCGCAGCGCAAAATCATGGAACATCTGGCGCAACCTTGACACGTAGCACGTGGGAAAGCAGCCCCCCTTTGTGGGGGCTTTTTTGTCGCCAGCCTCGGGGGGTGGTGGTGCTATAATGGAAACAACCGGGCAAAGGAAGCCCAATGCCTGATTTGTGGAGGTGTGCATGACCGCTTTAGGTGCCAGCCGCGGCTTCGTTCCGCCGCCGATTACGCGCGTGGAAGAAACCGGTCTCTCTTCCCTCTGGCTGCAGGACCTCGCTTTGAAAATTCTTTATTTTCAGGGGTATTTGACGGGCTATGACATTGCCGAGGCCATGGCTTTACCTTTCACCGGCCTGGTTGATCAATTGTTGGATACGCTCAAGCGGGAAAAATTAATCGAGGTGAAGGCCTCGCGCGGCGGCCTGGGATCGGGGGTTTATGAATATGCCATTACGGAGGCCGGGCTGCGGCGGGCGCGTGAGGCACTGGCGCGGAGTCAGTATGCCGGGCCTGCACCGGTGCCTTTGCATGTTTACAACGAAGCCATGCGTAAACAGAGCCGCTCGCGCATGACGGTGACGCCGCGGGTGATGCGAAAGGCTCTGGCTTCGCTGGTGCTTTCTGAAAAGACCTTCCACCGCATTGGCCCGGCGGTCAATTCGGGGGCTTCCATTTTTCTCTACGGCCCACCGGGCAACGGCAAGACCACCATCGCCCGCGCCATTGGCGATATGGTGCTCTCTGAGGCAATTTATATTCCTTATGCCTTGTATGTCGATGGGCAGGTCGTGACCCTTTACGACTCGGTCAACCACAAGCGTGCCCCTGACGAGGATGCTACCGGCCACGGCACGGGTTCGTTGCGTGCCAGCAAGCGCCGCGACCCCCGCTGGGTGCGTATCCATCGCCCTTTCATCATGGTGGGCGGCGAGTTGACGCTGGCCAACCTGGACCTGATTTTCGATGATGTCAACAAGTTCTACCAGGCACCTGTGCAGGTCAAGGCCAACGGCGGCATTTTGCTGGTGGACGACTTTGGCCGCCAGCAGGTGCGCCCGCGCGATTTGCTCAACCGCTGGATTGTGCCGCTGGAAAACCGCATCGACTACCTGACCCTGCACACGGGCCGGAAGATTGAAGTGCCTTTCGACGTCCTGGTGGTCTTTTCGACGAACTTGCCCCCTAAAGACCTGGTCGATGAAGCCTTTTTACGGCGGCTGCGCCACAAAATTTACATCGGCGACCCCTCTTACGGCGAATATCGGGAGATCTTCCGCCGGGTGGCGCAGGCCAAGGGCGTGGCTTACAGCGACCAGGGGCTGGCTTACCTCTTGCAAGAGTGGTACATCAAGCGCGGACGAAAATTGCGCGCTTCGCATCCGCGTGATATCTGCGACCAGATCATCGACATTGCTCGCTACCGTGGCATTGAACCGACGATGACGCGGGAACTCATCGACCAGGCTGCGGCAGCCTATTTCGTGGATCTTTAGGTTATGTTACCTCTTTGGAAGAACTTGCCCCGCCCCGTGATCATTGCCCACCGGGGAGCATCGCATGATGCCCCGGAAAACACTTTGGCGGCCTTCCGCCTGGCCGTGCGCCAGCACGCCGAAGCGGTGGAACTGGACGCCAAACTGACGCGCGATGGCCGCATTGTGGTGATGCATGACAACACCGTAGACCGCACGACCAACGGCCACGGTGCGGTGCGCAAAATGGATTGGGCTGCCCTGCGTGCCCTCAGCGCGGGGGGGGAACCCGGCGACCCCGAAACCGCCATCCCTTTGCTGGCAGAAGTGTTGCAGGCCGTGACGCCTGATCTGCTGGTGAACATCGAACTGACGAATTACGCTGCACCTTTCGATGCCCTCCCGGTCAAGGTGGCCGACCTGGTTGTCGCCCTTGGTGTCACCGACCGGGTGTGGGTGTCGTCCTTCAACCCGCTGACCTTGCTGCGCTTTGCGCGTCGCCTGCCGGAAGTGCCGGTGGGCTTTCTGGTTGACGTGCGTCGCCCGTGGCTGTATCGCCTTTTTCATCGCGTGGTGCCCCACGCCCTGGTGGAGCCGCACCGGGCGCTGGTCACGCCGGAAGCCGTGCGCCGCTGGCATGCTGCGGGCAAGGCCGTGGCCGTTTATACGGTGAACGATGCCGCTGAAATGGAGCGCCTCTTCGCCTGGGGTGTGGATGGCATCTACACCGACAACCCGCGCCTGGCGCGTGAGGTGCGGGCTTCTTTCCTGGCCCGTTTGTCTTGAGGCCGTTCCGCCGGGTGTTTGCAGCGGGCGGCCTTACCGAGAGAGGCTGATTTTCACCAGGGGCGTGGAAATCGGCAGCCCCGAGGGCTTTTACGCCTCGGGCCAGGTGCATGTTGGTCTCTGGAGGAGAAATGCGCCCTTCCCGCCGCTGGGCCAAAGCCGCCCTGTTGGTGGCTTTGGTGGTTTGGCTTGTGCCACTGCACGCACAGGCCCAGCCCGCGTCTGAAACTTCGCCTGAGCAGTGCGCTCGGCAAATTCTGGCGCGCCTCTCGCCCGAAGAGCGGGTGGGGCAGTTGTTTTTGGTGGCCTTTCAGGGGGATGCCCAGGCTTCCGACGCGCCGGTTTATCATTTGATTGCGCAGGCCCATGTGGGTGGGGTGGTGCTGCTGCGCGCCAACGACAACATCCCCGGCGGCGAGGATGCCCCCCAGGCGCTGCAAGACGAAATTCGCGGCCTGCAGCGGGCGGTGTGGGTGGAAGCCCAACAGGAAAGCCTTGACCCCGAAAGCGGTGAAGCCCGCTACCCGCCTTACGTCCCGTTGCTGATTGCCACCGCTCAGGATGGCGACGGTTACCCCTATGACCAGATTTTGGAAGGCATGACGCCGCTGCCCAGCCCTCTGGCAATTGGCGCGACATGGCAGCCAGGGCTGGCGCGGGCGGTGGGGGAAGTGTTGGGGCGGGAAACCGCTGCTTTGGGCATCAACCTGCTACTCGGCCCCCCGCTGGACGTGGCCGCCACGCCTCACCCCGGCAGTCCTGGCGATCTGGGCATTGACACGTTCGGCGGCGACCCCTATTGGGTGGGCCAGATGGGGAAGGCGTACATTCAAGGCGTGCATCAGGGCAGCAGCGGGCACGTCGCGGTGGTGGTCAAACACTTCCCCGGCTACACCGGCTCCGACCGTTCGCCTGCTGAAGAGGTCGCGACGGTTCGCAAGTCGTTGGAGCAACTCAAGCAAATCGAACTGGCGCCCTTTTTTGCCGTGACCTCGGCAGCCAACCCGGCTCAGGTGGCCGATGGCCTGCTGGTTTCCCACATTCGCTATCAGGGCTTCCAGGGAAATATTCGCGCCACGACCCGGCCGGTCAGCCTGGACCCGCAGGCGTTTACCCAACTGATGGCGCTGCAACCGTTCGCGGCCTGGCGTTCCCACGGGGGGCTGACGGTGAGCGACGACCTCGGCAGCCGAGCCATCCGCCGCTTTTATGATCCCACCGAGCAGCGTTTCGATGCTTTCCTGGTGGCGCGCGATGCCCTTTTGGCGGGCAACGATTTGCTCTATTTGGGCATGGGGTTTCACGACCCCAACGACCCTGACCAGCCCACCACGGTGCTCAACACGCTGAAATACTTTTCCCAGAAATATCGCGCCGACCCCGCCTTTGCCCAGCGGGTGGATGCCGCGGCGCTGCGGGTGTTGACTTTGAAATGCCGCCTTTTCGGCAGTTTTACCCTCAGCGCTGTGCAACCGCAGCCTGATGCCCTGGCGGTATTGGGCAAGGGCAGCGATGTCACTTTTCAGGTGGCGCAACAGGCGGCCACGCTGATTTCCCCCGCGCCCACCGACCTGGAAAGCGTGTTGCCTTCCCCGCCGCAGCGCGGTGAGCACATTGTGCTGCTTTCGGAGGGGCTTTCGTATCGCCAGTGTAGCACGTGCCCGCCCCAGGAGGCGCTTTCGCCGGGTGACTTCCAGCAGGTGTTGCTGCGGCTTTATGGGCCGGGCAGTGGTCAGCAGGTGCGCCCGCAAGATTTTACCCCCCTCACGTTTGCCCAACTGGAAGCCTGGCTGGACGACCCGGCCGCCCACCCTTCGGTGCGGGAGAGCCTGCGGCGCGCGGATTGGGTGGTGGTGGGGCTGCTGGATGTCAACCCCCACGACCCCGCTTCGCGGGCTTTCCGGCATTTGCTCGATGCCCAGCCCGGCCTGTTGCGCAACAAGAAAGTGGTGGTGTTTGCTTTCAACGCACCTTACTATCTGGATGCGACCGACATTTCCAAACTTTCGGCCTATTACGGCTTGTATAGCAAGGCGCCGCCTTTTGTGGAGGCAGCCGCCCGTTTGCTCTTCCGGGAAATTGCGCCGCAGGGGGCGTTGCCGGTGTCGGTGGGTGGGGTGGGTTACGACCTGATCACGGCGACTTCCCCCGACCCGCAACAGGTCATTCCCCTGACGTGGGATTTCCCGCCGCCGCAAGAGGCCTCGGCGGCTGCCACCCCCTCGGTGACCGGGCCCCTGCGGGTGCAGCCCGACCAGACCGTGCCGGTGCGCACTGGCGTCATCGTCGATCACAACGGTCACCCGGTGCCCGACGGCACGGTGGTGCGTTTTTTGCTCACCACCCCCGGCGGCGATCAGGTGCAGCAAAGTGTGGAAGTCACCACCACCGACGGCATTGCCCGGGCTTCGTTCCAGGTGGCTGAACCCGGCTTGTGGGAAATCCGCGCCCAGAGCGACCCGGCGCGGCAATCGCAGGTGTTGGCGATTGAAGTGCCCGGCAAACCGGGGGAAGCCACGGCTTCGCCGCAGGTCGTGGTGGTAGCCGGAACGCCGCGGCCGGCTGCCACGCCCACGCCCACGGAGGGCGTGTTGGCCCCGCCGCAGCATCGCCGGGTGGAGGGGGTGGACTATTTGGCTGCTCTGCTGGTGGCGTTGTTGGTGGGGTGGGGGGCTTATCGCGCCGCGTTGCAGCAGGGTATGGCCCGCTGGGGCGTGCGCTGGGGCTTGCTGGCTTTCGCTGGGGGGATGGCGGCTTATGTGGTGCTGGCCGTGGGTGGGAAGGCCATGACCGCCGCACTGGAACGCTGGGGGTATGCTGTCGCTCCCGGCGCGGCGTTGGTCGGCGCGCTGGTGGGGCTGGCCGTGGGCCTGGTGTGGCGCGCACTGGCCCGCCATTCGCGGCGCGAGTAGTGGACTTTCCCCATAGATTGCCTTTGGCGCTGGTCTTATTCACATCATTTGAGGAGGAATGCCATGCCGAAAATTTACGTTGCCGGGCCGCTGTTCACCGAAGGGCAACGGTGGTTGTTGGAACGCGTCGATGCCGTGTGCCAGAAGGCGGGCTTTGAGACTTATTTGCCCCATCGCGACGCAGGGTTGTTTGACCGCGACAGCGACTCGTCGTTTTTCTTTCAGCAGGATTTGCGTCAGTTGCAGGAAGCCGCCGCGGTCGTCGCCGTGCTCAACGGCGATGATGTGGATTCCGGCACGGCGTGGGAGATGGGCTATTTTTACGCCGTGAAGGGCGGGCCGATTGTGGGGTATGTCCACGATACCCGCAAACCTCACCCTCGGGCGCAATTGAATCCCATGGTGGTGGGCAGCCTGCACGCGCTGGTGCACGATTTGGAAGCGCTGGCTGAGGTGCTCGCGGGGTTGAAGAAGGCGTAGTGTTGGTGGGCGATGCCCAGATGCCCTGTGCAGGGAGGCCGGATGCCCTGTGCGGTGATGCCCGGTAAAACGAAGCCGTCCTGAGCGGAGCGCCGCAAGGCGCGTAGTCGAAGCCGCCCTGAGCGGAGCGCCGCAGGGCGCGTAGTCGAAGCCGCCCTGAGCGGAGCGCCGCAGGGCGCGTAGTCGAAGGACGGCGGGGAAAACGAACCCCAGATTGCGCAGATTGCGCAGAAAAAAATCCACCGGTGCACACCGCTTTTCAGCGTGCGGCATGGTGATGTGCTTTGGAAAGCGGCGACTTGGCCTTCGACTTCAGCGCCTGACGGCGCTTCCGCTCAGGCCGAGTTGCCGCACGCCATAAAAAAACCTGACAGGCTTCCAAAAAACCTGTCAGGTTTTTGCGCGTGCAGGCAAGCGTTAGAGCGCGACGTCGGGAAGTTTTTGCAGTGATTTGCGGATTTCTTCCTCGGGGTAACTGTAATCTTGCAATTGGCCGCTGAGGTAGGCCTCGTAGGCGCTGAGGTCGAAGTGCCCGTGACCGGAGAAGTTGAAGACGATGACGCGCTTTTCACCGGCTTCTTTGGCCTTGAGGGCTTCGTCGATGGCAACTTTGACCGCGTGGGCGGTTTCCGGCGCAGGGATGATGCCCTGGGTGCGGGCGAACAGCACGGCGGCTTCGAAGACGGCGCGCTGATGTACAGCCACCGCGTCGATGGCGCCCTGGTCGTAGAGCGCGCACACTGCCGGGGCCATGCCATGATAGCGCAACCCGCCCGCATGGATGGGCGCCGGTACGAAATCGTGGCCTAAGGTGTGCATTTTGACGATGGGGGTGATTTTGCCGGTGTCGCCGTAGTCGTAGGCGTAGAGACCTTTGGTGAGTGTGGGCGCTGCGGTGGGTTCCACCGCAATCACGCGGTAGTCTTTTTTCCCTTGCAGTTTATCTTTGATGAAGGGGAAAGCAAAGCCGCCGAAGTTGGAGCCGCCACCAATGCACCCGATGAGCACGTCGGGTTCCTCACCAGCCAGTTCCATTTGCTTGATGGCCTCTTGCCCGATCACCGTTTGGTGCAGCAGCACGTGGTTGAGCACCGAACCGAGGCTGTATTTCTTCTTGCCGTTGGAGGTCAGCGCGGCTTCTACGGCTTCGGAAATTGCGATGCCTAACGAGCCGGGGTTGTCAGGGTTTTCGGCCAGGATGCGGCGGCCAAACTCGGTGCGGTTGGTGGGGCTGGCAAACACCTGCGCGCCGTAGGTTTCCATGAGAATGCGCCGGTAGGGCTTTTGGTTGTAGGAAACCTTGACCATGTAAACTTCCACGTCAATGTCAAAGAAGTTGCCAGCCAGGGCAAGGGCGGAGCCCCATTGCCCCGCGCCGGTTTCTGTGGTGAGGGCGTGCACGCCCTCGGCTTTGTTGTAAAACGCCTGGGCGACGGCGGTGTTGGGTTTGTGGCTGCCGGAAGGCGAGACGCCTTCGTACTTGAAGTAGATGTGGGCGGGGGTGTCTAAAGCCTTTTCCAGCCGGCGGGCGCGGATGAGCGGGGTGGGCCGCCACAGGCGGTAAACCTCGCGCACCGGTTCCGGGATTTCAATGTAGCGCTCGGTGCTGACTTCCTGCATGATGGCCTCACGCGGGAAGAGGGCTTCCAGGAACTCGGGTGTGACCGGCTCTTTGGTGACCGGATGCAGCGGTGGCGGCAGCGGTGTGGGCAGGTCGGCTGCGATGTTGTACCAGAACTTGGGCAGATCGGCTTCGGAAAGCAGGAAACGATATTGGTCGGACATGCTACACCTCCGTTGAAAATTGGGCGGGTTGTGACGGTCTTAAGCCAATGGGCTGGGCGAACTGCGGTGTTTAACGCAAAACGCGTTCGTCCCGTTTGGGGACGAACGCGTGGTGAGCGTCCGCGGTGCCACCCCGGTTAGGCCGGCGCGCCGTTAAACAAAAAGCCCGCCGTGAAGCGACGGGGAAGGGTCGGAACACTGGCAAGCCAGCCTCACTCGTTTCGGGTACGGCGGGCGCGTGTGCGCCGCGCTTATACCCTTTGCCTTGATAACGGTGGCAACTCCGGCACGGGCTACTGCCCTGGGGGTTCGCCCGGCGGCTCTGAGGCCCATTCGGCGTTGGCGTGCAGGCCGGCTCTCACCTTCCCCGGCTCTCTGTGCTGCCGTGTCAACGCTTACTCGTCCTCTTCACAGCCTTTAGGTGTGTAGGGGTTGTTGGCGCAAGTTATACGCGCAAACAGGGCTGGTGTCAAGAGTAGGCGCGCAAATTGCCAGGGAATTCGCGAAAAGCCGCCCGGGTAAGCCTTGGGGCCAGAGAGGGGCTTCCCTTTTTGGGCGTTGGGACGGAAGTTGGGCTTGTGGCGAGCGAAGGTGGTGGAATGGGATGGCCCATGAAAAGTTGACTTTTAAGGGCGAGTTTGTGGGCGGTTTGTGGTAGAATGAAACTTGATGAAAAACAAGGGTAAACCTTCGTCACGCCCCACTTTGGCGTGGCGGGAGCAACTGGCGGCATGGGGGGTGCTGGAGTTCATCAGCCGCCTGGGAGGCCATGTAGTGGTCTTCCTTTTGATTGGGGCTGCTGTGTGGTTTTTGCACCGCAGCCATTTGCCGCGCTTGTTGGCGGCGCCGGCTGGTGAAACGGCGCTGGCGGCTGAGGCGGCCACGCCCGAGACGGCCGTGCCGACGCCGGGGGCTGCGATGCCGCCGTATGTGGGGGCTTCTTCGCCCATCCAGGCAGTGCGCCGGAAGACTGTTTTGCACACCGACGTGCCCACGCGGCCGCGGGAAGAAGTGATCAAGTATAAAGTGCAGCGCGGCGATACCGTTTTCGGCATTGCCGAGAAGTTTGGCCTTAAGCCGGAAACCATCTTGTGGGGCAATTACAACATTCTGGCCGACGACCCCCATCGACTGCGTCCGGGGCAGGTGCTCAACATTTTGCCGGTTGATGGCACCTATTACCAGTGGCATGCGGGGGATAATTTGCGCGTGGTGGCAAAATTCTTTGGCGTTAAGCCTGAAGACATCATCGATTACCCTGCCAACCACTTGCCGCCCGATACCGACCCGGAACACCCTCACATTGCGCCGGGCACATGGCTGGTCGTGCCTGGGGGGCACCGCGCGTTTGTGAGTTGGAGCGCGCCGCAGATCTCTCGCAAGAACCCCGCAGTGGCGAAAGTGTTGGGCCCGGGTTTCTGCGGCAAGGTCTATACCGGCCCGGTAGGAACGGGCACGTTCATCTGGCCCACAACTTTACACTATCTTTCGGGTTATGATTATTCGCCAGCCATCAACCATTACGGCATTGACATTGCCGGTAAGTTGGGCTATCCGGTTTACGCGGTCGACAACGGTGTGGTCGTGTATGCCGGGTGGAATAACTGGGGTTACGGCAATGTCGTGGTCATCGATCATGGCAATGGATGGCAGTCCCTCTATGCGCATTTGAGCCGCATTTTGGTGCAGTGCGGTCAGGCGGTTTATCAGGGGGATATGATTGGTGCCATCGGCAGCACGGGGAATTCCACAGGCCCCCATTTGCACTTCGAACTTCGCCACGAAAAATACGGTAAGGTCAACCCCTGGAACTTTTTGCCCAAGCCCTAAAGCCGGGTAGTTGCCTGCGAGCAAAGGCATAAAGGGGTGCTTGAACGCTATTGAGGAGGAGAAACATCATGTCGCACTTTGCCCGCACTTTTCGTCGCCTTTTTACCACGCGCTGGTTTCATGTGCTCATAGCGGCATTGTGGCTGGGGGGGCAGGTGCTTGCTGTGGCCGCGCGCCCAGCCCAGGCTTTGGGGAATGCATCGCTGGCCCCTGCTGTGGAAAGTGATGCGTTGCCGCAGGGCGTCGCGCCTGCTGCCAACGAAAAACCGCTGACCGCGCCGGCGGCCTCCGTGAGTCTGGATATGCCTTCCTCCGTTTTCCTGGGGGAAGATTTTCAGTTTACGGTGACTTTCGACAACACCGGTGACCAGCCCGGTTACGGCCCTTTCGTGGATCTGATATTCCCTGTCACAGGGCAGGATGGCGACGATGGGGTGGATTTTTTGGGCGCGACTTATTTGGGGACGGATGTCGAGAGCGTGGTGCAGACTTTCCCCGATGATGGCAGCGGGACGGGGTGTGTTTCCCATCCCTGGCTGCGCGACAACACGGGTGCGTATGTGCAGGTTTGTGGGAAGGCAGGCGACAAGTTGGTTTCCCTCGAACTGCCGTTTGGCTCTTTTGTGCCTGACCAGCCCGCCGTGAATATCACCGTCAAGGCGCATTTGAGCGACCTGGCCGACATTTCGCCCGCGCTGACCATCAAAGCCCGCGGTGGTTACATGTACGGCGCGACGCCGGAAGACGATTGGTGCTGCGGCGATACGCCGATTGCCCAGCCGAGCAGCAACGACGGCACCGGCTGGCCCAGCGGCGACGTGACGCCGGTGGTGATGACGGCGGAAAAGGCGTTTACAGGGAAAGACAACGTCTCGCCGGAAATTCCTTCGGGCGAGACCCCTGCCGAGCGTTACATCATCAGCGCAGATGTGGCTACCGGGCAAACCATCACGGATTTGCGCATCCAGGACCCACTCCCAAAGACGGTGCAATACATCAGTTATACGGTCAACGGGGCAACGGTGAAAACGGAAAATGCCTTGCCTTCGACTTCAACCCCGGGGGGAACTTTTGATATTACCCTCGATGATGTCACCGGCGTGGATGGCAACGATGTCACCGTTGAAATTTATTACTACATCCCTCGGCTGGACGCCGACGGCAACCCAACCATTGACCCCAACACCGGCGTTGCCCAGAATACCGACAATTCGGCCACTGTCACCGGAACCTGGACACCGAAAGACTCCCGTGATGGCGATACACCGGAAAGCATCACCGTGGGGCCTTTCGGGGTGTTGCAGAAGTCCCTTCAGATTCAGAAATCGGTGCGCGATCTCACCGACGCCACTTATTCGCCCAAAGATGTCGTGGAATACACCCTTGATTTTCAGGTTTCCGACTTCTTTGCTTTCGACCAGGTGGTGGTGACCGACACGCTCTCCGACGGGCAGCACTTCGACCCCTCTTTCACGCCCACGCTGGAAATCAACGGCAACACCTACGCGCTCTCGCCAGCAGCGGGCTTTGGCAGCAGCAACTATGACGTCCTCTGCAACTATACCGGCGGCCCTGGTAGCGAGTGTACGGCGGCGGATAGCAGCATAGCGGCGGGCAGCACCAAACTGGTGTTTCGCGTCTCTCAGGAAATCATCGATCGCGCGCTGGATGCCAATGGTCGCCTGGTGGGCGGTTGCGTGGATCCGGTCAACGGTAGCAATCCGCCGGACTGTGGTACCTATAATGACGGCAAGACGGAAGGCCACATTGTCTTCCGCGCCAAGATTCTAGATCAGTTTACCGACGATTACCCTTCCGGCGACCCCAGCGTGGACCAGGGTGACAAACTCGACGACCAGGCCACCATTTCGGCGCGGCTGTTGAATACCGTCGATTTTACACCGACAGGTTCCACGGTGACGGACGACGCCACGGCAGGGTTTACCATTGGCCGCGGCGAGTTGACGAAAGCGGTTTATGCCATCAACGGCAGCACCACCCTGCCCACGGACGCCAATGGCAATGTCATCATCAAGCCCGGCGACGAGGTAACGTACCGCCTGACCTACACGCTGCCTTCTTCGGATATAGAAAACCTTTCCTTTGATGATTATTTTCCCCTGCCGGTTTTCCATGTGGATGACCCCGATCAGGATGGGACTGCAGGCCCGGCGTGGAGTTTCTCGGCTGCGGGCGGCATTCCCGCGCCCGGCGTGGTGACGTTGGGGCCTTCGGATACGTTCTACCAGTACATGACTGACGGTTTGAACAACGGGACGGGGAATCTGACGGCTTCCCAGCACAACACGACCCCCACGCAGGAACCCGTTGTGGTGAGCAATACAGCAGCCAACAGCATTGCGATTTATTACGCCGATTACGACGACACGCGCGACCAGAGCACCACGGTAGATTTGCTCTTCACGGTTGTGGTCTCCGCAGATCCTTTTGCCGATGGCCTTTTCCTTACCAATCAGGCGCATGCTTATGAAGGCAGCACCAATGCTGCCGACAGTACGGCCAACGGCATCGTGCAGGTCAAACTGACCGAGCCGGTTTTGACGAGCAAGAAAGGCATTGTGTGGACGAGCAACCCCAATGCCCATTTCAGCACCGATGTGGGGCCGGCGGGGGTGACGTTTAACGACCCGAGCAACAGCCCGCGCTGGAGCGGCACGATCAACGCCGCGGGGCTGGATGCCACCCCCATCGATGCCAACGTCAGCGGCGTGGACGCTGGCGACATCGTCACCTTTGCCATCACCATTCGCAATACAGGCTCCAGCCTGAAGGGTGCTTTCGACATTCAATTGCGGGACGTGCTGGACAGCAACTATTACCAGATCCCCACGAACAGCACCGGCCTCAACCTGCAAATTTACTACGGCGATGGCAGTGGGCCGATTTCCTACACTGGCTTGGGCGGCGGGCCGGATGGCACCGATGGCACTGCGGATGACCTCTTTGGCAACGGCATCGAGTTGCAAGATCCAGTAGGGGAGGGCGTCTGTCAGGCGCACGACCCGAATTCCAACAACGATGTCATCATTATTACCTACGATCTGACCGTAAAACCGGACGTGCACCCAACCAACGACGGTCTCAACACCTCCCATCTCATGCACTATGCCGGCGCGGAAGGCGGCCCTAACCACTTGGCGGTAGACGACACCGACACGGCCCATGCAACCACCCTGGCGGGTTTTTCCAAGACGCTGGTAAACACCGAAGTGGTCACCGCCGATAACGGCAGCGGCGACGTGGTCATCGGGGAACTGGTGACCTACAAACTGACCGCGGTCGTGCCGGAAGGAGAGATACCCAATGCCCGTTTGGTGGATACGCTCGACGACGGCCTGGCTTACGTCGGCTGCACCAGCGTGACGGCCTACTCCGGCAATGCGGTCACCTCGGACGTGACCACCGATCTCGCCAGCGGCTCGGACTTCAGCGGCGTGTGTAGCAACAACGTGACCGTCGCCAACGACGGGCATAATCTCACCTTCGATTTGGGCAACATCACCAACGCCAACCGTGACGACGACAAACTCGAGACCATCAAGGTGATCTATCAGGCCGTGGTGCTGAACGTGAGCGGCAACCAGAGCGGCACGCTGCTCAACAATAGCGCCTCCTTCCTGATGGATGAAGGCAGCGGCGATGTGACATTGGGAGGGGGCAGCGCGCCAGAGGTGACCGTCAAAGAACCCACCCTCACGCTGAGCAAATCGGCAGACCCCACTGCGACCGACGCGGGCAACACGGTGACTTATACCCTGACGGTGACGAATGGGAGCGCCTCCGGTGATACCACGGCGTATGACGTGGTTTTGAGTGATAGTGTCCCGGCAGGGATGAACTACGTCTCTGGCTCCTTTGGCGTGGTTTCAGGGAGTTGTGACGTTGCGCCTACTTCGACCAGTGATACCAACGGCAGCCTGGAAGCCCAGTGGGATGCTTTCCCGGCGAACAGCAGTTGTCAGTTGACCTTCCAGGCGACGGTGGATTATGGGGTGGCACCGGGGCAAAGCATTGAGAACACGGCGCATCTTACCTGGACGAGTTTGTCTGGCGATCAAACGGCGCCGCGCTCCACTTACAACACGGCTTCCACCGAGCGCACCGGCGCGGACGGCGTTGGCGGCGCATTGAACGACTATGCTGCGGATTCCAGTGCGACGGTGACAATTCGAAACGTGGCCCCCGATAAGTATCAGAAAGGCACTTCCGAAAGTCACACCAGTGGGGCCAATCTGGCAATTGGCGAGATTGTGCGCTACCGGCTGGTGGTGGCATTGCCGGAAGGCACGTCGAAGAATTTCCAGATTCACGACAGCCTGCCAGAGGGCGTTACCTTCTTGAATGACAACACGGCCAAGGCGGCGTTTGTTTCCAACGGCACGGGGATTTCTTCTACTGGCACCGGTGTGGCTCCGGCCATTACTGATACCGATTGTTTCCTCACAGGTAACAGCGCCGACGGCACCACGCCAGCCATTCCAGACACGTGCAGCCCGCTGGCTGATGGGAATGTGAGCGCCCCTGCTGCCGTCACGCAGGACGATAACACTTTCGATACAGGCACGGATGTCTATTTCCGGTTGGGCGATTTGGAAAACCATGACAGCGATTCGGACACCGAATACGTGATCGTGGAGTTCAACGCGCTGGTTGACAACAGCAGCACGGCCAACAACACGGCAGGCGATACGCTTACCAACAACTTCACGGTGTGGATTGATGGCACCCAAAACGATGGCGCGTCCAACGACGTCACGGTCACGGTGGTCGAGCCGCACATTACGGTGGACAAGAACGTCGTCACCGCGGCGACCGATGCTGGTGATCCGATGGTTTATCGCATCAGCATTACCAATGATGCCAGTGGAGCGGATGCGGCGGCTGCATTTGACCTCTCGCTCACCGACACCTTGAGTTCGTATTTGAACCTGAACGGTGTCACAATTTACACCGACGGCACGAATGGCTCGACGACGCTGGCTGGCTCTTGTGGTGATACGCTCCAGACGGTAACGGATAATTCCGGCACGGGCACTGGCGCGACGGCAAAAGTTGACATTACTTGCTTGAACCCTGGTGAGAAGGTGGTTGTTGACATCAACGCGACCGTGGTGAACGATGTGCCTGCAGGCGTCACGATTGCCAATACGGCTAATGGTGAAGGCTCCAGCCTTCCCGGTGCGGGCACGCCAAACGGTTCGGGCAGTAACGATACGGGGTCGATGACGCCCGGCGCTTCGGGCACGACGACGGGTGAACGCACTTACTCCGATAGCAGCGCGACTTCGACGGTGTTGGCCAGACCCACCATTGACAAGTCGGTTGCCTCCACCCAATACACCATCGGCGACCAGATCACCTTCAACTTGCTCGTTACGCTGCCGGAAGGCGTGACGCAGGATCTGGAGATCTTTGACGACCTGCCGACCGGGCTGGAGTACGTCAGCCATAGCATCATCACCACGGCAGCCGCCAGCGGCGGCCTGCTGGCCGCTGACTTCAACGGCTCTTTGCCTGCCCCAACAGTCACGGCCCCCGGCGGCTCCGGCGGCGACGTCACGCTGACCTTCGGCGACACCACCGTTACCGATGACAACGACACCGATAACAACGCCTTCCTGGTGCAAATCGTGGCCCGCGTGATGAACGTCACGGACAATCAGGACGGCGACAACAAGACCAACACCGGCACGGTGCGCTGGACGAATCCCAACAATGGCAACACCGCCAGCGCCAGCGACACGGCGGCTATCAGCATCATTGAGCCGCGCATCACCACGACCAAGTCGGTCTCCCCGGCCAGCGGGGTCCAGGCAGGTGACACGCTGACCTACACGATCAAGTTCGAGAACACAGGGCACAGTGAGGCTTATGATGTGACCGCGGAAGATACCCTGGCGCAGGGTGTGAGTTACAACAGCAACTCGGCTTCCTGTACCGACGGCTCGAACAACGTGCCGGTCAGTGTGAGCGTCAACGGCAATACCCTGTCCTTTGACGGCGTGCCCGCTGGCGCTTGGGATATCCCCGCAGGCGACTACATTGAATGCACCTACACTGTCACCGCGCAGGATAGCCTGTACGTGGACGGCGACCATACCAATACGGTGGATGCGGACTGGAGTTCCCAAGACGGCACGCCCAGCGCGCCCGATGTGGAACGCGTGTATGACGACACGACGACATACAACTTCGATGGCACGCAGGATACCGCTTCGGCTGCTTTCCAGGTGGCTGCGCCCACGCTGCAAAAGGACGATGGCGGCGTTTCCCAAACCCTTATCGGCGATACCATCCACTTCACGCTGACCATCACCAGCCCCAAGGGCACGCTTCGCGATGCTGTGGTGACCGATCACTTGCCGGAAGGCTTGACTTACGTGAGCGGTTCTCAGCAAGACAACGGCGCGCTTTCCACCACGCCCACATTTACGGTCACCAACAATGCCGATGGCACGACCACATTGAAGTGGGATTACGGCGCGACGCCTGTGGCGCAGTCCAGCCCCTTGACCATCGAATACGATGCAGTGGTGGCAAACGTAGCCAGCAATCAGGATCTCACCACGCTGACCAACGACGTTTATTTGAATTACACCAATGCGGCGGGCTCCGATCAGCAGTTGCACGATAGCGAGTCTTCCCAGGTGACGGAAGCCAGCCTGACCATTGACAAAAGCGTGAGCGTGATTTCGCCGCAGATCGACGCGGGCGGTCAGGTGAACTACACCATCACCATCGAAAACCCCAACGATGGCAGCAGCCACGCCACGGCTTACGATGTGCATTTTGCCGACGATTTGCCTTCCCAGGTGACGCTGGAGACGACTTCGGTGAGCGTTTCGGGCGGCACGGTGGAAGCAAACAACACTTCGGGCAACAAAGTGGATGTCACCATCAGCGATATCGCGGTGGGTGGCTCCGTGACCATCACTTACTCGGCCACGCTGAACACCAGCGTGACGCCGCAGCAGTTGATCGAAAACACCGGCGACCTGGACTGGACGAGTCAGCCCGGAAGCAACGCGAACGAGCGCACCGGCGCCGACGGCGCAGGCGGGTTGAATGACTACGCGGTCTCGGATACGGCCAGTTTCACCAGCGACGACGCGACCGCGTTGGATAAACTTACGCCTTCTCCCACTCAGTACACCATCGGGCAGGAAGTCACCTTTGACCTGGTAGTGACCCTGAACGAAGGCACCACACCTTCGCTGGTGGTGACGGATGACCTACCGAACGGCCTGGAGTACGTCAGCCACAGCATCGTAACCAGCGGTGCCCCGCTCACTAAAGCCTTCAGCGATCCCGCTGAGGTGAACAATCCCACCGTCACGGTGACCTCGGGTGATGGCGGCGGCATCACATTGGACTTTGGCGATGTGACCGTTACCGGCAACAATGACACCGACGACAACAGCTTTGTCGTGCGGGTGGTGGCCCGCGTGGTGAACGACAACACATACAAATCGGGCGACACCCTGACCAATCATGCCACGCTGCAATATACCAACGGTCAGGGGAACGCCCAAACCCTCACGGATTCCGAGAGCATCACCCTGGTGGAGCCGCAGATCACCACCACCAAATCGGTTTCCCCGAGCAGCGGCGTGCAGGCGGGCGACACTTTGACCTACACGTTGCAGTTCTCGAACACTGGGAACAGCACGGCCTACGATGTCACCGCCGACGACGCTTTGCCTAACGGTGTGACCTACACCACGGGTTCCGTGGCCTGTCAGGACGACGGCGGCAATACTGTTCCCGCGACCGTAACGGCCAGCGGCCAGAACCTGCACTTCGATGGCAGCCCCGCGGGCGCATGGGATATTCCGGCCAATGGCTACATTGAGTGCCACTACACGGCCACGGCAAACAGTGATATTCCGTTGGGTGGGTCGTTTACCAACACCGCAGACGCCGACTGGAGCTCGTTGGACGGCACTGTGAACGGCGAGCGCATTTACAACGATACTGCCGGGACGCCTCAGGATGGCACGCAAGACGAGGCCAGCGCGACGTTCACCACCGATCAGCCTTCTACGGTGGACAAAGACGATGGCGGTGTGACCCAAACCATGATTGGCGACACCATCCATGTCACCATCAGGGTTTCCAGCCCCACCGGCCAACTGGCGAACACGGTGGTCACCGACGTGCTGCCGGAAGGCATGAAATACCTCGCCGGCTCTCAGAGCACCAGCGGCATCTCGGCCGCGACGTTCACGATCAGCGGCCCCAACGACGGCACGGCTTCGACGACTTTGACGTGGGACTTCGGCACCGCCACGGTTTCCAGTTCGCCCTTTACCATTTCTTACGACGCGGTGGCGACCAACACCAGCGGCAATGTGGACGGTACCAACCTGGTGAACGACGTGACGTTCTCGTATGACGATGCGGATGGCACCACGCATACCCTGACGGATTCCGACGATACTACCATTGTGGAAGCCGCGCTGACGGTTGATAAGCTGATTTCCAGCATCGACGCCACCCAAGATGCCGGTGACACCGTAACCTACCGCGTGACCATTACCAACCCCAACGCATCCAGCAATGCCCCGGCATACGACGTCCATTTCGCCGACACCCTGCCCGCGGCGGTGGCGTTGGATACCGCCTCCGTGTCGGTTACTTTGAACGGCGGGGCAACCGGCATGACCAACAACTCCAGCGGCAATGACGTGGACGTCACCATTGACAACGTCCCGCTGGATGCCTCGGTGGTCATCGAATACAAAGCCACGCTGCAAGATAGCGTGACGCCTTCCGAACTGATTGCCAACACCGCCCACACGACCTGGACTTCCCAGCCCGGCGCGAACGCCGACGAGCGCACCGGCAGCGACGGCGCGGGCGGTTTGAACGACTACGTTGCCAGCGATACGGCATCCTTCAATGTCCACGACCCCTACTACAGCAAGTCACTGGAAAGCACCTCGGAAGCCAGCACGCTGGACCCCAATGTCACCATTGGTGAAGTCTTGACCTTTGTCCTCAACGTCACCTTACCGGAAGGCACCACGCCGTCGCTCCATATCGTGGATAACCTCCCTGATGGCCTGGAATACGTCGTCGGCTCGGTGCAGGTGGATACGACCGGCTTCAACGGCACGGTGCCCGCGCCCACTGTCGCCCCCAGCGGCTCGGCTTCCAGCGGGCAGGACATCACGATAGATTTCGGCCAGATCACGGTGGCTTCCGATAACGACGACACCAACAACACCTTCAAAGTGCACTTCCAGGCCGTGCTTGTGGATGAAAGCGGCAACCAGAACGACAACACCCTGACCAACAATGCCACAATGCAAATTGGCAATGGCGCACCCGTTACGACCAACGATGTCGCCGTGAATGTGGTGGAACCCGACCTCTCGGTCACGAAGGCGGTGAGCAACGCCACACCGGCCTATGGCGAAACGCTGAATTACACGCTCACCGTGGCGCACACGAGCGATAGCACGGCAGATGCCTTTGATGTGGAAGTCACCGATGTTATTCCCGTCGGGCTGACCTATGTGACCGGCTCTGCCACAACGCCAACAGGCTGGGTGGTTTCCTACAATGCTGCCACCCACACCCTGACCTGGAAAGGCGATTTGTCTCGCGCAACCGGCTCGGTACAACTGACTTACCAGGCCAAAGTGGACGGCCCGCCCGCACCACCGAATATCGGCGACACTTTGAGCAACACGGCGCAGGCAACCTGGACTTCGTTGCCTGGCTCGGATGCCAACGAGCGGACCGGCGCTGGTGGCGTGGACGACTATGCCAGCGACGCTACGGCGGACGTCACGGTAACCGCGCCGAATCTTACCCTTTCCAAGGATGATGGCGGTGTGTCTTCGGCAGCAGGCCAGGTGATTGTGTACCACCTGAACTACGCCAACACCGGCAACGTTGAAGCCACCGGTGTGACCATCACAGAGACCGTCCCCGCCAATGCCACTTTCAACGCGGCCAGCAGCACGACGGGATGGAGTTGCTTGGACGGCGCGACAACCGGTACGGTTTGTACGTTCTCGGTAGGCACGGTAGCCGCAGGCGCCAGCGGCACGGTGGACTTTGCCGTGCATGTGGATGACCCGCTGCCGGCGGGCGTGGGGCAGGTGAGCAACACGGCTGTCATTGCCGATGATGGTACCCACGGCCCCGAAAGCACCACCGACGATAACACGGCCAGTGATACCACCCCTGTTGCCGCTGCACCTGACTTGCAAATTACCAAGACCGACGGCGTCGAAGTGGTGGCTGCTGGTAGTCAACTGACTTACACCCTCACTGCCACCAACGTCGGCACTCAACACGCCACGAATGTGGTCATTACCGACACCATCCCCGACCATACCACCTTTGTCTCCGCCAGCAACGGCGGCACTTACGACGACACGACCCGCACGGTCACCTGGCCGACGCTGGATCATCTGAACGTTGGGGAGGCCGTCACTTATACGGTCACTGTGACCGTGGGCGACCCACTGGCAGCAGGTGCGACTGCAATTACCAACCGCGCTGAAGTGCAGGATGATGGCGCAAACGGCAGTGACCTCGATCCGGCAGATAACGTTGCTGTGGATGTGGATAGTGTCACCACAGGCTCGAAGTCTTATCAAGGTTCCAACCAGGCCTTCACGACCGACCCCGACGCGGCCATTGGTGAATTCCTGACTTACGAAGTGACGCTCACAGTGCCGGCAGGGCGGACGTTGAGCAATGTTACCCTCACCGATGTCCTCGGGCGCGGGTTGGCCTTTGTTTCCTGTGAGAGCGTTGACCTCGATGGCGTGATTTCCACGGCGGGCAACGCCGTGGCGCTGTGCAACGACCCCACGAACCCCACTGTGAGTGCTTACCCCACGGGGAGCGCGGCTGCGGAAGATCAGGGCCGTGAGGTTGTGTGGCACTTCGGTGACCTGACCAATGGCAGCACGACCGATGCCACGGTCACTGTGCGCTATCAAGTGGTTGTGCTGGATAGCGCCGAAAATCAGAGCGGCGTCTCGCTTAACAACCAGGCTGTCTGGCAATGGACGGGTGGAGAAGTTTCGGGTAGTGCAACCCCTGTGACCGTGCGGGAGCCCGATCTTGCCATCAAGAAGTTTGCTTCCCCGCGTGTGGTGTTGCCTGGAGAGCCTATTACCTTCACCCTGGAAATTGCTCACACAGCGGAAAGCGAAACCAATGCGTATGACGTGGTGGTGACCGACGAGTTGCCGTACAAGTTACGTTACGTTGATGCGAGCCTGACGGTTGTCGATGGTCCAACCCCCACCAGTATGGCTTACGATGCGACCACGCACACCATCACCGTGACGTGGGATGAATTCCCGCTTGGCAGCACGGCGCGCATCCGGTTCCAGGCTACCTTGCATACCAGTAGAGGGCACAGTGCGACCAACACTGCTTCTGTGGCGTGGTCGAGTCTGCCCGGCGATGTTAGCGCGCCGCAATCGAATTACAACACCCTTTCGCACGAGCGGCAATACGACCCCCTTAGCCCTGTGGACGTATACAGCCATGAGGACAGCATCAGTGTGATGATGGCGTTGCCCGACACGGGCTTTGCTCCTGGGCGGGTGACCACGCTGCCCGAGCAAAAAGTGGCTTATGACAAACTGGATGGGTTGATTCTGGAAATCCCCAAGTTGGGCGTGCGGGTGCCGATTGTGGGTGTGCCGCGCGACGACAAAGGCTGGAATTTGACCTGGCTGTGGGACGAGGCGGGTTGGCTGGAAGGCACGGCCTTCCCAACCTGGGAAGGGAACACAGCCCTGACCGGGCATGTTTACCTGCCCGATGGCGAACCTGGCCCCTTTGTCCACCTGTACGACTTGCGCTGGGGCGATCAGGTCTTCATCGACGCAGACGGCAAGCGCTACGTTTACGAAGTGCGCGATGTCAGGCTGGTGGAGCCCAACGATGCCTCCGTGCTTGGGCATAAGAATCGGGACTGGGTGACGCTCATCACCTGCAAAGGCTACGACGAGGCCAGGGGCAGTTATGACTATCGCGTCGTGGTGCAGGCGGTGTTGATGAAAGTGGAACCTGAACCGTAACCTGCCCGCATTTGTGTGTTCCCCCCGCCGAGGGGCGCGCTACTGCGCCCCTCGGCTTTTTTGTTTGGCGCCGAAACAGCAGAGGGACAGCCCGCAGGCCGTCCCTCGAATGCCCAGACGACGCGATGATGCGACCAGGCGACAACGCGACTACTTGTCCAGCATCGGCATCCAGATGCCCTTTTCCCGGGCAACCCGTTTGGATTTCTCATAGCCTGCGTCGGCATGGCGCACCACGCCCAGGCCAGGGTCGGTGACCAGTACCCGGGCCAGGCGCCGCGCCGCGGCTTCCGTGCCGTCGGCCACCACCACCATGCCGGCGTGCTGGCTGTAGCCGATGCCCACGCCGCCGCCGTGGTGGAACGAGACCCACGTTGCCCCCGCCACCGCGTTCAGCAGGGCGTTCAAAATCGGCCAGTCGCTGATGGCATCCGAGCCGTCTTTCATGGCCTCGGTTTCCCGGTTGGGGGAAGCCACCGAACCGGCGTCCAGATGGTCGCGGCCAATCACGATGGGCGCTTTTACGATGCCTTCCGCCACCAGTTGGTTGAACATCAACCCGGCCTTGTCGCGTTCCCCATAGCCCAGCCAGCAAATGCGGGAAGGCAAGCCCTGGAAAGGCACCTTCTGCTGCGCCTTCTCAATCCAGCGGCGCAGGTGCTCGTCTTCGGGGAAGAGTTCCAGCATGGCCTCGTCGGTGCGGTAAATGTCTTCGGGGTCGCCGGAAAGCGCCACCCAGCGGAAGGGGCCTTTGCCTTCCTCGAACAGCGGGCGGATGTAGGCCGGAACGAAGCCTGGGAAGGCGAAGGCGTCTTCCACGCCGAAGTTGTAAGCCTGCTGACGGATGTTGTTGCCGTAATCGAACACCTCCGCGCCGGCCTTTTGGAAGTCCAGCATGGCCTGAACGTGCACGGCGATGGATTCCAGCGCCATTTTGCGGTGCGTGGCGGGGTCGGACTTGCGCAGGCGTTTGGATTCCTCCACGCTGAGGCCGCTGGGCACGTATTCCAGCAGGTCGTGTGCGGAAGTCTGGTCGGTGACGACGTCGGGCGTGATGCCGCGGCGCACCAGTTTGGGGAAGACGTCGGCGGCGTTGCCAATCAGGCCGATGGATTGGGCTTCGCCAGCCTTGAGGGCTTTGTCCACCAGGCGCAGGGCTTCGTCCAGGTTGTCCACCACCACGTCCACGTAGCCGATTTCCAGCCGCCGCTGGGCGCGAGCAGGGTCGACTTCCACAATCAGCCCCACGCCTTCGTTCATGGTGATGGCGAGGGGCTGCGCGCCGCCCATGCCGCCCAAACCGGCGGTGAGCACGAATTTGCCCTTCAGGGAAGGCCAGCCGCGTTGATGCGCCAGCGAGCCCAAGGTTTCATAGGTGCCCTGCAAGATGCCCTGGGTGCCGATGTAAATCCACGAGCCCGCGGTCATTTGGCCGTACATGATGAGGCCCTTTTGCGCGAGGTCATCGAAGACTTCCCACGTGGCCCAGTGGGGCACCAGGTTGGAATTGGCGATGAGGACGCGCGGGGCGTCAATGTGCGTTTTGAACACCGCCACCGGCTTGCCCGACTGCACCAGCAGGGTGTCGTCGACGTCCATCTTTTGCAGGGTTTCCAGAATGGCGTCGAAGGATTCCCAGTCGCGGGCAGCCTGTCCGCGGCCACCATAGACCACCAGGTCTTCGGGGCGCTCGGCCACTTCGGGGTCGAGGTTGTGCTGAATCATGCGGAACGGGGCTTCCAGTTGCCAGTTCTTGCAGTGCAATTGTGTGCCGCGCGGGGGATGCACAACACGAGGGCCAGACATAGGAACCTCCTCAAGAAGGAATGTGGGATGAGAAAATACAACGCACCCTAATCGAGGGTGCGTTGTGGGCGTTCCGGGAGGGCATAGACGTAGGCCATACGCTTGTCGTATTTTTCCACCCGCCCCATACGCACGAGCAGTTCCAGGTCGGTGTCGTTGGCGGGGTGGCTGTAAATGGCTTCGGAATAGGGGAAGAATTCGCCTGTGGCAATATCTTGCGCGTAACCGTTGCCCCAGTCAATAGCCACAATGCCTTGACGGGTGACAAAGATCCACTGGCGGTCAATCGGGGTGCCGTTGGGCATGGTCGCCCTCCTGAGCGCGGATGCGGGTCGGTTTCTTTTATCTTACCACCAAACGGGGAGACGCGGCGCGAGGTAGTGGTATAATCGGCTTGCCGTGAAAGCGGCGGATTTTTGGAGCCAAGGAGAGGAATCATGGCGAAGTCTCGTCGGCGTTCTGCCACGCGGCGGTCTTTGCGCCGCCCGGTGAGCAGCACTACCGAGTTCAACCCCGATTACACTTACATCAAGCAGGATTTGCGGCGCATTGCTGTGTTGGCCGTTTCGTTTATCACGGCGCTGGTTGCGCTTTCCTTTGTAATTCATTAGCGAGCCGTGCCTAAAGCGCGGGGGCGGCGCGCGTCAAAGAGATGGCACAATCACACCCCCCAAGGGTGTGGAAGAGGGCGCTCAGGCGGCGCCCTTCGCCGCGTTGGGGGCAATTTGTTGAATCGCGGTGCGCTTCCTTGCGTTCCTTTCTGCTCGCGTTTATAATATGCTTTCGCTTTGTGTCTTAAACACACCGGCCCTCCCGGCACAAGGGGAAATGGACACCAGATTTTTTCCTGCAGGAGAGTATGCACATGGCGGCACTGCCCACCAAGTCCTACGCCCGGATCGACGTCAAACTGCCTTTGCCCGACCTGATTGAAATTCAACTTGCCTCTTTTGAGCGGTTGGTCACGGAACGCCTGGCTGACCTGTTTGATGAAATCACTCCTATCGAATCTTATAACAAAGGAATGCGGCTTTACTTCCCCAGCCGCACACCGGAAGCCAAACAGTGGGGGCTGCGTTACTGGTTTGGCGAGCCCAAGCACACCGTTGAGGAATGCGTAGAGCGCGACCTGACCTATGCCCGCCCGTTGTGGGTCTCGGTGCTCCTTGCCGGGCCGGAAGTGCCAGAACCGGTGAAGCAAGATATTTTCCTGGGCGATTTCCCCTGGATGACTTCCAAGGGAACGTTCATTATCAACGGCACCGAGCGTGTCGTGGTTTCTCAGCTCATCCGCTCGCCCGGTGTGTATTTCGAGGCGCTCATCGACCGCGCCACCGGCCGCCCGCTGGCAAAATCGAAACTGATTCCCGACCGCGGTGTGTGGATGGAGTTCGAGACCCGCAAGAGCGATTACCTCATCCTCAAGTTCAACCGCCGCCGCACGGTGCCTGTGACCATTTTGCTGCGCGCCCTGGCGGCGGTGGATGACGGCCTTTCGGATTCTCCTATCAAAGAAGGCACCGACGAGGAAATCCTTTCCCTCTTTGGCGATGTAGACACCAACCCCGATCGCATGTTCATCGCCTCGACGCTGCGGCAGGAACCGGAGTGGGATACCGCGAGCAGCCTTTCCATTGCCGAGCAGGCGCTGATTGAGTTCTTCAAGCGCGTCCGTCCTGGCGATCCGGCGACGCTGGAAAACGCCCGCGAATTCCTGGAAACCCAGCTCTTCAATCAGCGCTATTACGACCTCGCCCGTGTGGGCCGTTACAAGATGAACCAGAAACTCGGCTTGCATGGCGTTGTGCCTTTGGACCACCGCTCGCTTACCAAGTGGGATATTGTGCGGCTGCTGCGGCGCATCATTGCCATCAACAACGGCGAAGATTCCCCCGACGATATGGACCACCTCGGCAACCGGCGGGTGAAGACCGTGGGCGAACTGGTGCAAAACAAACTGCGCATTGGGATGCGCCGTATGGAGCGTGTCATCAAGGAGCGCATGTCGATTCGTGACCAGGAGCAGGTGACGCCCGCCACGCTCATCAACATTCGCCCGGTGGTGGCAGCCCTGCGGGAATTCTTCGGCTCCAGCCAGCTTTCCCAGTTCATGGACCAGACCAACCCGCTGGCCGAATTGCGTCACAAGCGCACCCTTTCGGCTTTGGGCCCCGGCGGCCTGCGCCGCGAGCGCGCTGGGTTCGACGTCCGCGACGTGCACCACTCCCACTATGGCCGCATTTGCCCCATCGAGACGCCGGAAGGCCCCAACATTGGCCTGATTGGCCGCCTGGCGACCTACGCCCGGGTCAACGAATTTGGTTTCATTGAATCCCCTTACCGGCGGGTTTACAGCGCCCTGCCTGCCAACAGCCCCTACATGGTCAACCGCCAGTTGCGGGAAGACGTCAAAGACCCTGAGACCGGCGAAGTGCTGTTCGAGGCAGGCACCCGCCTGACCAAACAGCAGGCCCGCGACCTGGCCGAGCGCCTGGGCGAAACCGAGGTGAAGGTCGTGCCCTTCGTTTCGGATGATGTGGACTATTTGACCGCCGACGTCGACGACAACCATTACATTGCCCAGGCCAATGCGCCGCTGAACGAATACGGTGAATTCCTGGCTGACGATGTCGTCTGCCGCTACCACTCCGGCTTCCAGTTCACCGAGCCGGTCAACATCACCTACATGGATGTGGCCCCGCAGCAACTGGTGGGCATGAGTGCGGCGATGATTCCTTTCCTGGAACACGACGACGCCAGCCGCGCGCTGATGGGTTCCAACATGCAGGCGCAGGCGGTGCCGCTGATGCGCCCGGAAGTGCCGCTGGTTTCCACCGGCATGGAAGCCTTTGCCGCGCGCGACTCTGGGCAGTTGGTGATTGCCGAGGAAGCCGGGGAAGTGATTGCCGTGACGGGCGAGCACGTGGTGGTGCGCACCGACGACGGCTCGCTGCATGAATATCAGTTGCGGCGGTTCCAGCGTTCCAACCAGAGCACCTGCATCGATCAGCGCCCCGCGGTGGTCAAAGGGCAGCGGGTGAAGAAGGGCGACGTGCTGGCCGACTCTTCGGCCACGCAAGATGGCGTGCTGGCGTTGGGGCAGAACGCGGTGGTGGCCTTCCTTTCATGGGAGGGCGGCAACTTCGAAGACGCGGTGCTGATTTCCGAGCGCCTGGTGCAAGACGATTTCTTCTCGTCGGTGCATATCGAGAAGTACGAGACCGAGGCGCGCGACACCCGCCTGGGGCCGGAAGAAATCACCCGCGACATTCCCAACGTGGGCGGCGATGCCCTGCGAGACCTGGACGAAGACGGCATCATCCGCGTGGGTGCTCAGGTGGGCCCTGGCGACATTCTGGTCGGCAAGGTCACGCCGAAGGGCGAAAAAGAACTGACGCCCGAAGAGCGCCTGCTGCGAGCCATCTTCGGCGAAAAGGCCCGCGACGTCAAAGACACCTCGCTGCGGATGCCTCACGGTGAGCGCGGCACGGTGATCGACGTCAAGGTCTTCACCCGGGAAGACAACCACGACCTGCCCGCCGGGGTGGAAAAGATGGTGCGTGTGTCGGTGGCGCAGCGCCGCAAGCTCACTGCTGGCGATAAAATCGCTGGCCGCCACGGCAACAAGGGCGTGATTTCCAAGGTCGTGCCGGTGGAAGATATGCCCTTCCTTGAAGACGGCACCCCCGTGGATATCATCCTCAACCCGCTGGGCGTGCCCGGCCGCATGAACATCGGCCAGGTGTTGGAAGTGCACCTCGGCTGGGCAGCCAAGCAACTGGGCTTCCGGGCGGTGGTGCCGGTGTTCGATAGCGCCACCGAGGCCGAGGTGGAAGCCGAACTGGTGCGCGCGTGGATGATCAACCACGCGTGGAAGGAAATCACCGAGCGCGCGTGGCAGTGGGTAAATGAAGAAGGCTACGAGCCGGAAGACCTGCGCAGCGATGGCGAGGTGCGTTCCCTCTACCTGGAGCAGTGGCTGGGCGATAAGGGCTACGATGTGTACCGCCTGGCGGATGACGAGACTTACGCTCGCCGCTCGGTGCTGCGCGAATGGCTGCGCGAAAAGGGCTACGACCCTGACAAAATCCTCGCGTTTGAGGATATGAAGATCCCGGTTTCCGCACGCGAGGCGCAAGATGCCCGGGCGGTGGAAGCCGGCTTGCGCCTGTGGCTGGAAAGCCTGGGCTACGATGCTGACGAGGTGCCCGCCGAGGCACTGCGGCAGAAGGCTGCTGAAGTCTCGCTGGAAACCGGCCAGCCGGTGCCCACCCTCGGCAAGCAAATTGTGCGCGACGGCCTTACCGGCGAGCCTTACGACCGCCCGGTAACCGTGGGCGTGATGACCATCCTTAAACTGCATCACCTGGTGGAAGACAAAGTGCACGCCCGCTCCACCGGCCCGTATAGCCTGGTGACCCAGCAGCCGCTGGGCGGTAAAGCCCAATTCGGCGGCCAGCGCTTCGGCGAAATGGAAGTCTGGGCGCTGGAAGCCTACGGCGCGGCGTACACCTTGCAGGAAATGCTCACCGTGAAATCCGACGACGTCCAGGGCCGTGTCAAGACTTATGAGGCTATCGTCAAGGGTGAGCCCATTGAAGAGCCTGGCCTGCCGGCTTCCTTCAAGGTGCTGGTGAAAGAGTTGCAGAGCCTGGGCCTGGCGGTGGAAGCCATCACCCCCGAGGGTGTGGAAAAGTTTGGCAAGGAATCGGCCAAGCCGAAGGTGCCCAAGGTCAAGGTGGGCCTCCTGGGCCTGGGCGAGGATTTGTGAGGCGGTGAAGGCGCAGCAGGCGGCCTGGCACCCCGCGGCAACGCGCCGTTTGCAGATTTTCTTGACGCGCGTTTTGCCGCATGGTACAATCCTGCCCTGCTGCGTAAGGTTCTTTGTGTCCTTTCGCGCCTGCTGCGGCGGGCGCTCCGTGGAGGCCATCGCATGATGATGGCCTTCGTTTACGCAAGTTGAGAGGCAACATCGTTTTCGGGAGGCAGAAGTGCCAACAATCAATCAACTCGTTCGCAAAGGTCGCAAGCCGAAGAAGACCAAGAGCAAGGCGCCTGCTTTGCAGTACATCTATAACTCGATGAAGCAGCGCCGCCTGCGGATGCCGAAGGGCGCGCCGCAGAAGCGCGGGGTGTGCACGGTGGTGCGTACCATGACCCCGAAAAAGCCGAACTCGGCGCTCCGTAAAATTGCCCGTGTGCGCCTGACCAACGGGATCGAGGTCACGGCCTACATTCCGGGCGAAGGCCACAACCTGCAGGAGCACTCGGTGGTGTTGGTGCGCGGTGGGCGTGTGAAAGACCTTCCGGGTGTGCGCTACCACATCGTGCGCGGCACCCTCGACGCGACTGGCGTCGAAAATCGCCGCCGGGCGCGTTCCAAGTACGGTACCCGCAAGCCGAAATCGTAAGTCATTTTAGTCGCTGGGCTGGCGCAGCGCGCCGGCCGCGAAGTTGGAGTGAGAGATGCCACGACGATACCGACCTGAGCGGCGGCTGGTCCCGCCCGACCCCAAATACGGCAGTGTGAAAGTGCAGTCCTTCATCAACCGCGTGATGCGCGGTGGGAAGAAGAGCGTGGCTGCGCGCCAGGTGTACAAGGCTTTTGAAATTATCGAAGAGAAGACCGGCAAGCCCGGCCTTGAGGTTTTCGAGCAGGCGCTGAAAAACGCCTCGCCCATCATGGAAGTGCGTCCCCGCCGTGTGGGCGGCGCGACGTACCAGGTGCCGATGGAAGTGCCGCCTCGCCGCCAGTTCGCACTGGCCTGCCGCTGGATTTTGGCCGCGGCCCGGGCGCGTTCCGGCAAGTCGTTTGCCGAAAAACTGGCTGCCGAATTGATGGACGCTGCCAACAACCAGGGCTCTGCTGTGCGCAAACGCGAGGAGACCCATCGCATGGCCGAGGCCAACCGCGCTTTCTCCCATTTCCGCGTTTGAGCGCGGTTTGAACTGCCGATTGAGCGCCGCTTGCTCACCCCTTGGGTGAAAACCGCAGATTGCGCAGATTCTCAGAGCGTCCTTTGGCCTGCGAAATCTGCGGTTCTTTCTGGCCTCTTCGGTGAATACAGGTGATTCATGCCACGGAAGTATCCTTTAGAGAAGTACCGTAATATCGGGATTATCGCCCACATCGACGCCGGTAAGACCACGACGACCGAGCGTATCCTGTTCTATACCGGCAAGACCTACCGCCTTGGCTCGGTGGACGAGGGCAACACCGTCACCGACTGGATGGAACAGGAGCGCGAGCGCGGCATCACCATTGTTTCGGCGGCGGTCAGTGCCGAGTGGAAGGGCTACCAGATCAACATCATCGACACGCCCGGCCACATTGACTTCACCGCCGAAGTGCAGCGCTCGCTGCGCGTGCTCGACGGCGGCATTGTGGTCTTCGACGCTGTGCAGGGCGTGGAGCCCCAGAGCGAAACGGTGTGGCGCCAGGCCGACCGTTACGGTGTGCCGCGCATTTGCTTCGTCAACAAGATGGATCGCGTGGGCGCCTCTTATGAGCGTTCCATCGAGAGCATCCGCGAGCGACTGGGGGCCAACCCGGTGGCGGTGCAGGTGCCGATTGGCGCGGAATCCGATTTCCGTGGCGTGGTCGATTTGTTCACTAAGCAGGCCATTGTGTGGGTGGATGACCTGGGCAAAGAGCCGAAGGTCACCGAGGTGCCCGCCGAATTGCGCGACGAGGTGGAAGCCGCCCATGAGCGCATGGTCGAGCAAATTGCCGAGACCGACGACGACCTCACCATGAAGTATCTCGAAGGTGAGGAAATCACCGTCGAGGAACTGAAGGCGGCTTTGCGGCGGGCGACCATCCGCGGCGAACTGACGCCGGTTTATTGCGGCAGTTCCCTCAAAAACAAGGGCGTGCAGCCTTTGCTCGACGCGGTGGTGGATTTCTTGCCTTCCCCCTTAGACATTGCCGAAGTGCGTGGTATTGACCCGCGTACCGACGAGGAAGTCACCCGCCCGCCGAGCGACGATGCGCCCCTCGCGGCGCTGGTGTTCAAAATCGTCACCGACCCCTACGTCGGGCGGCTGGCCTACTTCCGGGTGTATTCCGGCAAGATTACCCAGGGCTCGCAGGTGTATAACGCCACGCGCCGCAAGCGCGAGCGCATTGGCCGCCTGCTACGGATGTATGCCGACCGGCGCGAAGATGTGACCGAGGTGCTGGCGGGCGATATTGGCGCGGTGCTGGGTCTCAAGAACTCCTTTACCGGCGATACCCTTTGCGACATGGCGAACCCCATCGTGCTGGAAAGCATCTCGTTCCCCGAACCGGTGATTTCCATCGCCATCGAGCCGAAAAGCACCGCCGACCAGGACAAACTTTCCCAGGCGCTGCACAAACTGGCCGAGGAAGACCCCACCTTCCGCGTGCGCACCGACGAGCAAACCGGCCAGACCATTGTTTCGGGCATGGGCGAGTTGCACCTTGAAATTCTCATCGACCGCCTGAAGCGCGAGTTCAATGTGAAGGCCAATGTGGGGCGGCCGCGGGTGGCTTATCGGGAATCCATCACCCGCGCGGTGCCCAAGGTGGAAGGCCGCTTTGTGAAGCAAACCGGCGGGCGCGGTCAGTACGGCCACGTGGTGATTTCGATGGAACCGGCGGAGCCCGGGTCGGGCATCCTGTTCGAAGATGCCATTGTGGGCGGTACGATTCCCAAAGAGTTCATTCCCGCTGTCGAGAAGGGCATTCGGGAAGCCGCCGACGCTGGTGTGGTGGCGGGCTACCCGGTCACCGATGTCAAGGTGCGCCTCTATGACGGCTCGTACCATGAGGTGGATTCCAGCGAAATGGCCTTCAAGGTGGCCGCAACGATGGCCTTCCGGGAAGGCGTCAAGCGGGGCAAGCCCGTGCTGCTGGAGCCCATCATGAAAGTGGAAGTGGTGGTGCCGGAGGAGTACATCGGCGACGTCATGGGGCAGTTGTCGTCGCGCCGCGGCGAAATTCAGGGCATGGAGCAGCGGGCTGGCAACACCCGTGCCGTGCGCGCGATGGTGCCCCTGGCTGAAATGTTTGGTTATGCCACCCAACTTCGCTCCATTACGCAAGGGCGTGGCGCCTTTACGATGGAATTCGACCACTACGCGCCTGTCCCCGACAATGTTGCTAAGGCGATTATCGCAGGCGAGACGGTTTAGCCTGCGCTGTTTTTTGCAACCAATCCTAACCCGATGCTAATTTCCTGAAGGAGAGTTACCGATGGCGAAGCAGAAATACGAACGCACGAAGCCGCACCTGAATGTAGGTACGATGGGGCACATCGACCACGGGAAGACGACGCTGACCGCGGCGATTACGAAGTATTGCGCACTGCGCGGTTGGGGTCAGTACACCCCGTTTGACG